>JAQTWR010000201.1 GCA_028689195.1 Anaerolineales bacterium
TAAAGCGATCATCCTGAACCAGACGTTCGGAAAGCAGGATAGCGTCTTCAAAGTTGCCGCCTTCCCATGAAAGAAAAGCGACCACCGGGTTTTGCCCAAGCGCAAGCTTTCCGCTGTCAGTAGAAGAAGAATCGGCGATAATATCGCCCTTCTTAATTACTTGTCCTTTAACAACAGACGGGCGCTGGTCAATGCATGTGCTTTGATTCGAACGTTGATATTTGCGAAGTTGATAGATGCGATTTCCGCTTTTCTTCTCTTTCACGGTAATGGTGGAGCCTGTAACAGAAATAACTTCGCCATCCGCTTCCGCAGCCACCACTTGACCTGAGTCGAGCGCGGCATAAGATTCCATGCCCGTAGAGACAAGCGGAATTTCGGGACGCACTAAAGGAACAGCCTGCGCCATCATGTTCGATCCCATGAGCGCGCGATTTGCGTCGTCGTGTTCGAGGAAGGGGATCAACGCCGCGCTAATGCCCACAACTTGATGAGGCGCGACGTCCATATAGTCAATGCTTTCAGGATTAGAGAAGAGGAAGCCCGAGTGATAACGGCAGGAGATACGTTCGCGCGAAAATTCGTCGTCAGCAGTCAACAGCGAGTTGGCTTGAGCGATCGTAAATTTATCCTCCGCGTCTGCGGAAAGATAAATCACTTCATCAGACACAAACGGAACGATGTTTACATCGCCGCCCGCTTTCGCAATCTTCTTAAGCGACTTGGCGTCAATGGTCGTTCCCGCTTTAAACAGCAACTCTTCAGTTTTAGCGTCATAAACGTCATCTCGCAACGTGCGTCCTTCCAAACGCTCGTCCGTTGCTGGAAATACCTTATACACTTTGCGATAAGGCGTTTCAATAAAACCGTATTCATTGACGCAAGCAAACGAAGCTAGGCGCCCAATCAACCCGATGTTTGGACCTTCAGGCGTTTCAATCGGGCAGATACGTCCATAATGCGAGTGATGGACGTCGCGAACGTCAAAGCCTGCGCGCTCGCGGCGCAAACCGCCAGGTCCCAAAGCGGAAAGCGTGCGCTTGTGACGCAATTCCGCCAAAGGATTGGTTTGATCCATAAATTGTGAAAGTTGCGAAGACCCGAAGAATTCGCGCAACGCCGCGACCACGGGACGGATATTGACTAAAGTTACCGGAGAGAGTTGCTCCTGATCGCGAATGGACATGCGTTCTTTGATGACGCGCTCCATACGGCGCAAGCCAATACGCAATTTATTCTGGATCAACTCGCCTACCGTCTTAACACGACGATTGCCGAGGTGGTCAATATCATCGGGACGCTCCGCCCCATTATTAATTTGAATCATGCGGCGCAACAAACGAATCACATCGCTCTTTGTAACGGTACGGTGCGGAACGGGAATGTTCAAATCCAGTTTCTGATTCAATTTATAGCGACCAACGCGTTCAAGGTCGTAGTGACGCTGATCAAACAACTGTTCTTCCATAAACTGGCGGGCGTTATCAAGCGTAGCAGGGTCGCCAGGGCGCATTTTCTTAAAGAACTCAATCAACGCTTGCTCGGCAATCGGCTGCTTGGAGTTGCTCCAATCAGGCTCTTGATTGAGCGTAGACGCCATAAACATACGCTCGGGGTTGTTATCCACGTCCTTGAAAATGGAGAGGATTTCTTCATCCGAACCCGTTTTGATGGGAGAATCTTTAATTCCGTCGCTTACTGCCGCAAGCGCGCGCAAAAAAACCGTGATGGGAACTGTGCGTTTACGATTAAACTTCAAAATGATGTAATCGGATTTGCGCGTTTCAAATTCCATCCACGCGCCGCGATCAGGAATGAGCTTCGCCATCGCAAGCGGACGTCCTGTAGCGCGGTCTGCGGGCGCTTCAAAATAAACGCCGGGAGAACGAATTAACTGCGAGACAACGACGCGCTCAGTGCCATTGACAATGAACGTGCCCTTATCCGTCATCTCAGGAAAATCGCCAAGAAAAATATCCTGCTTGATGGGTTCTGGCACATCTGGTCCCGCTAACAATACAGAAACATATAATGGGCTGGCATAAGTTAAATCGCGCTCGACGCATTCTTCTATGGTATGTTTGGGTTCGCCAAACCAATACTTAAGTCCCCATTGCTGAGACTCTGGGCTGCGACTTGGAAAGAATAATTTCATTCCTTTGTTATAAGACTCAATCGGCGAAACCTCGTGGAAGAGGTCGCCTAATCCATTTTTCTTGAGTCTTTCAAACGAATCAAGTTGAACTTCGATTAAATTAGGAAGATCTAACTTTACGGGAATACGAGCATAACTTTTTTGGGACAAAGAAGACGTCATCCTTCTCTCCTGAATGAATTGACTGGGCGGGATGATAAGACAAACTTACTGCCTGTTTGGATAGCAATCTAATATTATATCGAAGCGACAGCGAAAAGTCAAGAAAAAAGAAAAACGCTCAAAATGGATATTAACGCTTCTTGACAATCTATATAAGTCCGTGTAAAATCACGCACGCTTAACCAAAATAACGTTAGCCGAGATAGCTCAGTTGGTAGAGCACGCGACTGAAAATCGCGGTGTCCCCAGTCCGATCCTGGGTCTCGGCACTCTCGACAGATAATAGTCGAAGTCTGCGGGCGTAGTACAGTGGTAGTACGTCTCCTTGCCAAGGAGAAGGTCGTGGGTTCGAATCCCATCGCCCGCTCAAATATAGAGGGTTGCGGATTGGAAAATGTTCATTCGCAATCCTCGCATTGTATATGGCGTCGTCGCCAAGTGGTAAGGCAAGGGTCTGCAAAACCCTTATTCGCGGGTTCGAATCTCGCCGACGCCTCTATCTAAGAGAAATCGCCCCAGATGTTGATTTGGGGCGATTTTGTTTTATGCGGCTTTGAGTAGTAAAATTGTGTTCAATGTCAACGCGAAGACGGCTACCCTTTCACCAAGATATAGGGCTTCAATTACTTGCGTTTTACCTGTTATTGATTATCCCATTTCTGGTAACGCTATTGATCTTCGACCGCCTTGTGGGAGAGAGAATTCGCAGGGACGTCAAAGCCAATGACATTGCGTTAGCGCGCGCCATCGCTTTAGAGACAGACATCGCAGTCGCCAATTCATTAACAACCGTACAAGAACTCGCTTTATACCCTAGCGTCATCAATGTGGAAAGAGAAAATATGGGGACGCTCTTTTCTGTGGCGTTGAAAGCAAGACCCGACGTAAATTTAGTCTATCGACTGGATGCAAACGGGATCATGTTGTATCACTACCCTGAAGGACCAGGCTCGACAGTGGGCGCGGACTTTTCCTTTCGTAGTTATTATAAAAACGCACTGACGTCCAATGCGCCACTGATTTCGGAGGGGCGCATCTCCCCCACTACCGACCAAGCCGTTGCGACAGCCGTCATGCCCATCCGCGCGGAAAACGGGGAATTTCTTGGGCTCGTCGGCACAAACATCAAACTTGAAAGTTTGAGCCAGACGCTTTCTGCGATTGTTTCAGAACATGAAAATGAAGAGGGATTTGAAGTATTGATACTCGACGCCAGCGGACAAGTTATCGCGCACCCCGACCCGACATATTTACTCAAACCAGCCAATCAGATTCTGCCCGATTTCTATATGCAAGCGCTTGCAGGAAAAAGCGGCTCCATCATCAGCGCCGACTTCAACGAAGAAGAACGGTTATACACTTATGCAGCCATCCCCAGCGCAGGCTGGGGGGTTATTATCAGCCGTTCCACCGCAAGCGCATTCGCAACGCAGATTGTATTGCAACGCATCACCCAAATTGCGACCGGGGCTTTTGTCTTGATCGGGCTTGCATTTTGGGGCATCCTCACATGGCGCGTCATCAACCCCATTGAGAAATTAGCCCCTATCTCCGAAGCAATCGGATTGAACCAAGAGATCGAAAAAAATCAGCGCGCCAAAATCGAAAAAATGTCGCGGCGCGCCGACCAGATCGGAAATCTGATACGCAGTATTTTGCGAATGGAGAACTCAATCGCCGACCGAATGCAGGAACAAAAAACCTTGCTGGAAATCAGCACCGACGTCGTTTCATCACTGGATTTGAGCGTCGTATTAGATCGAATTCTGGAACAGGCAGGGCGATTACTTAATGTGCGCAGAATCGCCATTACAGCGTTAGATCAAGAACAGGGCGTATTTCGTATTCGCGCCAGCCGCGGACTTTCACAGGGTTTCACAGAGCAACTCGCCATCCAGCCAAGCGAACCGAGTTCGGTGAGTATGCGGGCGCTGCGCGTGCGCGAACCCATTCAGGTCAGCGATACGGAAACAGACCCTTCCTACAAACCGCAAAGGATGCGTTCGCGCGCGGAGGGTTATCGCGCAGTGCTGGCGGTTCCGCTCAACACGCAACACGCGCCGCCGACTTGTTTGCTGGTCTTTCATCCCCTGCCGCATGAATTTACGCAAAACGAGATTCAGCTGCTTTCGAGTTTTGCCAATCAGGCTACGATGGCAATCGAAAACGCGATCTTATTTGAACGCAGCGACGCAAGATTACAGGAGCAAACCCGCCGCCTCGAAGCCCTCGTGCAATCTATGGAAGACGGGCTGATATTAAGCGATTTGAGGGGCGTGGTTATTTACGCAAATAGAAGAGTAGCGGAATTATCAGACCTAACCAATGAAGACATGGTCAATGTGCAAGTCGAGCGCGTAATGAATCGCATATTAAACAAGTCAGCCGAAAGCATATCCAAAGAAGACGAGATCGGAAATATTTTGAAGGGAACGCAGCAAAAATCGGAAGTTGCGTTGAAACATGCCGCTCGCCTGCTGCATCTTCGCCTTGAGACGTTTGACGTGACCGACGCGAAGAACATGCCCATTGGGCGCGGATTGATCTTGCACGACATTACGGCTGACCGCGAACTGGATCGCATGAAATCAAATCTCATCTCGACCGTGTCGCACGAATTACGCACGCCGCTTGCCGCAATTAAAGGATACGCATCCACTTTGTTGGCGGAAGACGTAGAATGGGACAATAAATCCCAAAGGGAGTTTTTATCCATTATTTCCAACGAGACGGACAGGCTAACAAATCTGGTCAATAATCTTTTAGACCTATCGCGCATTGAAGCGGGATCGTTGCGCCTGGCTTTGGAAAAATGCGACATCGAGCAGTGCATCAGGCGCGGCGCAAGGCAGGCAAATTTGGGGAGCGACAACAAATTCGAGGTGGAAATAGAAGCGCGGCTTCCGTCGCTATATGCCGATGTAACCCGCTTGGAAACGATCATTCGCAACTTGATCGAAAATTCGATCAGATATGGCGGAGAAAAAACCTCCGTGCATGTGAAGGTCAACAAGCAGGCAGAGGCGATTGTCTTTCGCGTAATAGACGATGGACCCGGAATTCCGCCCGAAAAAAGCGAACGGATTTTTGAAAGATTCTATCGGCTAGACGACGGTCTTGCGCGCGCGACGAGCGGCGCAGGGTTAGGGTTGGCAATCTGTCAGGGGTTGGTGCGCGCACACAAGGGCAACATCTGGGTCGAGCCAAGCCATGCCGGCGCGTGCATCGCGTTCGCCATTCCTTTGGATTTGCAAACAAAAGGCGAGCCGTTATGAACGATCCTCTTGTTCTTGTAGTGGATGACGAAAAATCATTGCGCGATTTTGTGCGGCGCAACTTGGAAGCGCGGCATTACAAAGTGGTCACCGCCTCCAATGGATTGGAAGCGCTGGCGGTTTTCAATAATGAGAATGTAGACCTTGTCATTTTGGATTTAATGATGCCCCATTTAG
>JAQTWR010000202.1 GCA_028689195.1 Anaerolineales bacterium
TATCGTCTTGTTCGGCGTCGCGCAAGGACGCGACTCGGCGCACTATATTCTCAGCAGCTTTGTGAGTTTGGATATCGTTGCAGGAATTGGCTGGGGCTGTGCTTTGATCTGGGCGCAAAAACGTTGGAGCGCATTGAACCGCGCTTATATCCTCCCCATAATTTTCATTGTTTTGATGGCGTTCCAACTTGGAAGCGCGCTTCAAAATTATCCTTATTATTACACTTATAAAAATCCGTTTGTCAGCGCAGGCGGAATGCAAGGTTATGGCGAAGGCTTGGATCAAGCCGCTGAATACATCGCGCAAAAGCCAAATGCAAAAGAATTGCGCGTCATTGCATACGCGGCGCGCGGGTGTTTTTCATATTTCTTCGCGGGGCAAAGCGATTTGCTGAAAATTGGTTTTGCTGAAAACAGCCTCCCTTATATTGAAGGAATACAAAACGCCGATTATCTAGTTTTATATCCTGTTCGAGAAAAAAATAAACCTGATGATATTGAACTTATGCGCGTATTGCAAAACGTTAAACCCGAGCGCGTTATTTTCATTGACGGCGTGGAATATGTCGGCATTTATAAGATCGCAGATATTCCCGCCGACGTTTATAGAATTTTAGCCAATCAATGATCTACTTTGAAATTTTCTTAACGACCGTCAGCAGCATCCCGTCGCGTTCAATTTTGTAAACGACCTTCGCGTCGGGGTATGTCTCGCGGTCGAAGTTATAACGGGTGGTGACGATGACGTAATCAAACGGCTCGTCAGTCGGCTCGTCGTCCGAGAGTACGGTTAAATCATCGCGGACGTATAAATCCACAGTTTGCCCGGGACCAACGACCATGATGTTTGAATTTGGCGGCGCGACCGCGTTGATATATTCCGCCGCCTCGCGGTATGAGATCGCCCAATAATCCAATTCAAATTTTCCGTTTGGATTTTGTATCAGGCTGTTGTAATAAACATATTCATACGGATGCAGGCGGATGCCGGCTGCGATGCCCGGAAGAATCAACAGGGACGCGATTAAAACCCGAAGGGCGGGTTTGGTTGCGCGTTTGAGTATGGTTTCCATCCCCAAGCCCGCCACGAAAAATATCGGCGGCAGGATGAAAAATATCTGCCTGAAATTATCATACAACGCCGCGCGCGCGACGATAAAGCCGATAAGCGGCAGGACAAACCAGATAACGGTTAAGGCAAGCAGTCTGTTATGTGGGGCGTGCGTCGCGCCTTGTTGGTCAGGATGATTCTGGCGGGGGGATTTTTCCGAGTTAGGGAATGGTTTTACGTCATGGCGCGACGCATTGCCCAGAGAGAAAAGTCCGATGAAAAATAAAATCCAGACGGGCGTCGTGAGTTGAATCGCCAGCAACACGGGCAAATAACTGTAAGGCAATTCGGTTGGCGCATATTCCGCGCCGTTGAATAATACTTTTCCAAACCACGGATATTTTGACATGGTTTGAATCGCCTCGATGAAATGCCCGATGGGATTACTCCACAAATAGGGCCAGGTGTTGTAAGTGGAGATAATAGCAAACAGCGCATATATAAGTAGTGGAAAGACGGCGCGCTTGCCAAGTTTGCGAAATGCGTACAACGCAACGATCATTCCAGCAAAGGGAGCGATGACGCGGATGGAGGTTGTGTATCCGAGAAGGAAGGCGGGGAAGAGAATGGCAGGTAGATAATAACGAACAGGGCGGGGCAATTGGTAAATGGCGATTAGGAGAAAAAGAAGAAAGAAGGCGGCGCGAATCCAAAGAAAAAAAACAAAATAGCGTTGAATGTAAACTTCAGGATTGACTTTATGAAGGTCGGAGGCGATGAGGGAAATAATATTCGTTTCGCCGGATGATGCGGCGCGGACGAGAGACTCGATGGCGGCGCGGAAAAATTCGGGGGAGGCGAATAATGAGAAAACAGCGATGATTCCAAGCGTAGTCAAGACGCGCGTTTTGAGAGGTAGATTCGATACGGGGGTTTCGATCCGCTCCACCGAATCGATCATCTTGAATCCAAATAATAAACTCAACATAAAAAACGCAAGGAAGGGCGTGTCTTTTGGATTCATAAACGAATGTCCCCAGAAGAGCGGTTGCGTTGCGTAGAGCAGCGTTGCGTAGAACGCGGCGTTGGCGCCGAGCCAGCGTTTGCCGAGCTCGTAAAACGCCCACACGCCGATGAGGTGCGTGAGAAAATAAAATAAGTGGCGGATGTCGGATGGGTTGAGCGGGAGAAAACTTAGCGCGCGCGAACCAAGCATGACGGTCATCATGTACGCGGGACCGTAGTTGCCGAGGTCTTTGTCGGTGATGGGCATGACGCCTTGCGCGCGCCATGTGCCGTAGGTTCGCAAAGAATAATCGGCGTATTTTTGTAACGAAAGATCGTCCCAACTTTCGCCGTAACTATCGAGCGTGAATATGCCGATGAGTAAACACACGGCGAGAAAGATGAAGATAAAACGATTCTGTTTCATGAGGAAGGTTATGTCGCCCTGAGCGGAGCGAAGGGTCTCTGTGATGTTTTCAGAGATTCTTCGCTTCGCTCAGAATGACGGCTATGTTGTCAGATTTTCCAGCCAGCGATTTGCAGCGGGAAAGAAAGTCGGCGTTTGTTTATTTTTTGTGATGATCCACATGATCCATAAAATGATGAGCGGCGCGAATAAACGCCCAAACGACCACGGGAAGAAATCAAACGACGGCATGATGAATTCTTGAATGTAAGCGAAGCCAAACCAAATCCATAACGCGGGCGCTTCGATGCATTTGAACAGGAGCAAAAACGATAGCGCGACGAACATGCCGTGATGATCCCATACGATGGGGGAGGCGAGCGTCATTACGATGAACAGCGATGGAAGGGCGTTGAGTAGATTTTTATTTTCCGCTTCGCTGTTTACGAATGTGTGATTGCGGACGTTTTGCACCATGACGTAGATTGTGAAAAATCCCAGCGCGGCTTTGGCTGCCATTGCGATCAGGCGCGTCGCTTCGATTTTGATTCCGAAAAACGGATCAAGGAAGCGGAAGAAAGAATCAAAGGATGTGTCGTGGAAGTTTGTATCTGTGATGCGGGTGAGAATGCCGATGTTGGCGACGTAATCAAAGTAGGGATGAATGCCTTCAAGCGCGACTGGGATGAGCGCGATGACGATGAAGGTCAGCGCGAACCAGAAGTTCCATTTCCAGTTGCGTTCGAGCAAAAAGGCAAGGACGAGCGCGGCGGGCGAGGTCTTCAAATGGACGGCAAGCGCCAGCGCCAACGCGGAGAGGAATACGTTTTTTGGAAAAGCCAGCAGGCTGTACATGACCAACGCCATCACCATCAAATTCACCTGCACATAACCGAGCGTTCGATGCAGCGGCGTATTGACCAGCATGAAAATGACGGTAACGATGACCGCAAAGCGATTTGAAAATCCATATCGTTCAAGAACGCGCACGAGCAACGCGTAGAAAAATCCCAGCGCGATGATGTTCGCCGTCCACAAAATCGCCAACATGCCCTGATCGCCGAGCGGAACGATGAACTGCAAAATGGTCGCCCAAAGCGGAAGGTATAGATAAGTATCGGGCAGCGTCTTGTTGTTGAATAGGGCGGTCGCGGCTTCGAGGTAATACGCGTAATCGCCGTAGCGGAATCGCTCGCGCAGGACGTTCAAATAAAGCAGGATGACAAGAAAAAATCCCGCGACCATGAACGCGTTGTTCGCGTTTATCTTTTTATTGGCGAACAGGTAAAGAATGACGCCAACGCAAATCCATGTGTAGGCGGTCGCTTCCAATGTGACGATCAAATTGGACAGGGGCCATTCCTGAATGAACAGGTTCAGTCCCGCTGCGCCGTTGCGGAGATAAATCGCGGCGAGGTCGGCGATAATGAAGAATGTCAAGACGAGCCAGAATGTAAGCGCTGTGCGGAAATGATTTTTCATGTCGTTGTCGGATTGTGGCGTAAAAGACTTTGTGAAAATATTATACCGTGTGACGTTTGGGAGTGTCTAATTGCATGGGCTAACCACAAAGGCACAAAGCCGCCAAGTCGCTAAGAATCCTTTGAGGCTCCGTGCCTTTGCGGCTTCGTGGTTAATGAAAGCCCATTCTTTTAGCCACTCCCTGACGTTTTCGTTTGGCGCTCGGACGTGGAGTTAGAGTAAAATACGGCTTACATATTTTCCCCGTCGCATTTCGACGGGTACCCTTAACTCAGGAGAAAAACCCATGTTTCATACAATTATCGTTGCGGGCAATGTAGGCAGAGACCCCGAAATGCGCTATACGCCGTCGGGGCAAGCCGTAACTTCTTTTTCGGTAGCGACCAGCCGCAAATACACCGCAGGCAATGGCGAACAAGTCAATGAAACAATCTGGTTCCGCGTTTCGGCGTGGGGCAAAACGGCGGAAGCCTGCAATCAATATCTCAAGAAAGGCGCTAAAGTGCTTATCGAGGGACGTTTGACCCCCGATAAAGCCACAGGCGGTCCGCGTATTTGGACAAAACAGGACGGTTCGGCTGGCTCTTCTTTTGAGATTACCGCAGTAACCGTTCGCTTCCTTTCCTCGCGCGGCGATAGCGAAGGCGGACCCATCGCAGGCGGCATGGAAATGGCTGAACTTCCGTCCGAAGACGATATTCCTTTCTAACCTACAATGCGACGGGGCTAACAGATCAGCCGATCCGTTAGCCCCGTTCATACTTTGGAGAGCGCATGACCACGCCTCAAATCCTCCCAAAACCAATAGGACCTACGCTTGAGTTGCCCGCCGACCTTGAACTGGTCTACGCCAACCTCGCGCGCATTGCCCATTCTCCCGCCGATATTGTCCTCGACTTCGCGCATCTGCTCCCCGGCGAGCCGCGCGCAAAAATTCGCGCGCGCGTTGTAATGACTCCGCTCAGCGCGAAACTATTGGTCAGAGCGTTGACTGAAAACATCGCGCGCTACGAATCCGCTTTTGGCGAGATTAACGTGCCGGTCAATAACACGCTTGCCGATAATCTCTTCCGTCCATTTCAACAGCCTCCCGAACCGCCGAAAGAATCTTAATCATGCGCAAACTCGAACAGATCACCGACGATATTCGGAAAATTTTCGACGCGCGCACATCCGCCCGCGATCAGGCTCTCGCGCAGGCTCGTCAACTTACGCGCGCCTGCTCGCTCGCTATCCGCGCCGTTCACCGCGACGAAGCCGACGTAATGAACGCGCATTTGCGCGAAGCCAGTCAACTTGCCAAAACGCTGCGCGATTCGCTTGCGGCTTATCCCGATCTTTTTTATGCGGGATATACCCAGGACGCGCTGAAAGAATTTGTGGAAGCAAACGTTACCTGCGCTTTGATACGCAACGAACCGCTTCAGACGCCCGCCGACTTGCTCGTCGAACCTGCAACGTATCTCAACGGGTTGGCGGAAGTTGTCGGCGAATTGCGCCGCCGCATCCTCGATATTCTCCGTCACGGATATTCGCCCGAAGCCGAACGCCTGCTCGGTTATATGGATGAAATTTATTCCGTGCTGGTCACCATGGATTATCCCGACGCGATCACAAACGGACTGCGCCGCCAAACCGATCTTGCGCGCAGCATCATCGAAAAAACGCGCGGCGATATTACCTTCAGTTTGGGCGGCGAACATCTGACGCAAGCCATCGGCAAACTCAGCGCGCAATTGAATTCATCCAAAGAGAGTAAATAACTATGGCAAAAGGCGGACGCCGTTATCCCCTTGTCGTCTATACTCACATGATAGAC
>JAQTWR010000203.1 GCA_028689195.1 Anaerolineales bacterium
GCCAATATCAGAAAGAAAGCGAAAGCGCGGTCGCCAGGTTGGAGACGCTTGAAGCAAGCGTTTTGGGCGTCACCTTGTTTGCCCTTTTGATGGAAGCCCTGTTTATTTTCCGTCCCATGGTTTGGCAAATTACAAAACGCACCGAGGAACTTGAAGAAAGCCTTCTCGTGGTGGGACGTCAAAATACCCAATTGGAATCGCGTTCGCGCGCTATTCTCTTAAGTACCCAGGTCAGCCGCCGCCTTTCCATGGTGTTTGACCAGAAAACGCTGGTGTCTGAGGTGGTTAACCAAGTCCGCGATGTCTTTGGCTACTACCATACTCAAATTTACTTTTTCGATAGCGCCAATGAATATCTGGTCATGGCAGGCGGGACGGGCGAAGCCGGAAGAACGATGCTCTCCCAATCCCATCAAGTGATGAAGGGGCGCGGTCTGGTGGGGCGCGCGGCGGAATCAAATCAACCCGTTCTCGTTTCAGATACCTCTCAAAACCCCGAATGGTTGCCCAATCCTCTCCTGCCCGATACCAAGTCGGAAATAGCCATACCCATTTCCGTCGGCGCCCGGGTCCTCGGCGTGTTGGACGTGCAGCATAACCTTGTTGACGGATTGCAGAGCGAAGACGTGGACGCGCTCACTTCCATCGCCAATCAGGTTGCGGTCGCTTTCCAGAATATTCGTCAATACGAAAACACTCGAAAGATCGCGTCGGACATGGGCGTGGTCGCAACCGTAGGCATTGCGACATCCACCATCACCGACGTTCAGCAACTTCTACAAGAGGTTGTAGACCTCTCCAAAAAATCCTTCAATCTTTATCATGCTCACATCTACCTGTTGAATGAGACGGGCGATCTATTGGACCTTTCCGCCGGAGCCGGCGAAGTTGGGCGGCAAATGGTTTTGGAAAAACACAGCATCCCGCTGGATAGGGAACAATCGTTGGTGGCGCGCGCCGCACGCACCCGCGAAGGCGTGGTCGTCAACGACGTAACCATCGCTCCCGACTTCCTGCCCAACCCCCTGCTTCCTGACACGCGCGCCGAAATGGCGGTGCCAATGGTCGTGGCTGATAAGGTGATCGGCGTGCTGGATGTGCAGTCTGAAATAGCCGGACACTTTACGGATGTGGACGTCAGTATTGAAACTACGCTGGCTTCCCAGGTCGCCGTCGCCCTGCAGAATGCGCGCAACTTCTCCCAGTCGCAACGTCAGGCGGAGCGCGAAACCGCGGTGAACCTCATCACCCAAAAGATCCAAAACGCGACCAGCATCGAATCTGCGCTGCAAGTGGCGGCGCGCGAACTTGGACACGCGCTGGGGATGCGCCCCACAGTCGTAGCGCTTGAAGCCTCGTCTGCGCTGGCTGGCACATCGAACGATAATTAACGGAAATTATGGAGACAAAAAATATGAATACTTCAATGGTTTCCAATCAGAGAAAAAACGCCGCGCGAATTGGGCAGCTTGGGGCGCTTACAAATATTTCCATGGGTTGGAAAATGGGGCTGATGGCGTCTGTGCTTATTCTGGGGATGGTTAGCATTTCGTCCATCGCCTATTTGGGCGCGCAAAATCTACGGTATCAACTTTCGAATATTTACGATTTTATGTTGATCCCAATCGTTGCAATCAACCACGCCGACGCCGCCCTGGCGGACGCGCAGATTCAAATCATGCAATCTCAAAACCAGAATGTCAGCGCGGCAGAGCGGATAAAACAGGCGGAGGGCGTGGCCGCCAATAATCAAATTACGAAGGACATCATCTCCCGCTATAACACCGACTGGGTAACGACGGTCAGCCCTGATTTCACGCAAGCCTTGAGCGACGCCGGAAAACTACCCTTGCAGGAACAGGAAGTTGACGCGCTGTCCACTTTGAATTCTTCGTTCGAGGCGTATCAGGCGTCTTTCGAGAAATATCTTGCGGCGGTGAAATCTGGAAATTTCGACGAGAAATTGGCAAACGAATCCACACAGAGCCTGATCACGGCGCGCTCTCACTTGCAGGAATTGATTGACGTCAACAGTCAATATGCAGAATTTTCAAACGCAACGGCTCAAGCGGCTACTCAACGGGTAATTTTCAACAATAACGTTGTGTTGGCGGTCGGCATTGTGCTTGGTCTCATCGCAAGTTATTTGATTGTGATTTCAATTACCGGACGTTTGAGCGACCTGACCCGCGGAGCCATTGCCATGCAGACAGGCAATTTAGATCAGAGTGTGGAGGTGGTCGGGCGCGATGAAATTTCCCTGCTTGGCGCCGCCTTCAACGATATGACGTCGAAATTGAGAATCTCATTCGCTACGCTGGAACAACGCGTGGCTGCCCGTACTAAAGACCTTGCAACCGTGGCTGAAGTGGGTACGGCAACCGCCACCATTCTGGAATCTGACAGGCTTTTGCAGGAAGTGGTAGACCTGACCAAAGAACGGTTCGACCTGTACCACTCGCATATTTACCTGCTCGATGAATCCGGCGAAAATTTGGTGTTGGCTTCCGGCGCAGGCGAACCCGGGCGGCAAATGAAAGCCAAGGGACTCTCCATTCCGCTCAGCCGCGAACAATCGCTGGTGGCGCGCTCGGCTCGCGAAAGAAAAGGCGTTACGGTCAACGACGTAACCCAGTCGCCGGACTTCCTGCCAAACCCATTGCTGCCCAATACGCGTTCCGAGCTGGCTGTGCCTATGATCGTCGGCGGAAAAGTGATTGGCGTTTTCGATGTGCAATCCGATCAGGTTGGTCGCTTCACTGAATCAGACATCAACATCCAAACCACATTGGCGTCGCAGGTAGCCACCTCTATTCAAAATGTGCGTTCGTTTGAGCGCTCCAAAGAACAGGCGGAATTTGAGACGCTGATCAATACCATCGGTCAAAAGATTCAGCGCGCCGCTTCTGTGGAAGATACCCTGCAAACCGCCATCCGTGAAATCGGCTTGGCGCTCGGCGCGTCGCGCGTCAGCGCAAGTATAGGAACCAACCGTCAAAATGACGCGCGGGAAATCAGCCGAAATTAGAGCGCCGAAAACAGGAGTCTCAGGTATGAAAAAATCATTTCTCTCCCTTCCCGAAAATATATCGCCGCAGGGGCGCAACGCCTTCCGCGTAGCGCTTGTAATGCTCGGCGTTGTTTCTACCGCGTTTGTTTTTCTGGCTTTTCAGGTGACGCAAACCAACGCATGGCAGCCGCGCGTACGGCTTGTTATTTCCGTCTTTCTGTTTATTATCGGGGTGACAAGCCTGCGGCTGACGCGAAGCGGGCGGCATGAACGCGGCATTTGGTTATTGTTTGTGCCGCTCTCGTTTGCGATTATCGCCACATCCGCGTTGTTTTCCGGTTTGGGACCCGCGCTCCTCATTTTTGGCGTGGTGATCTTTTCTCTGGTAGGCGGACAAACCCTGACTTCGCGGCAATCAAACCGTATGTTGATTGTTGGCATTGCCACAGGCATCGCTGCCTTGCTTGTAGACCTGTATATCCCGATCGAACGCGCAGACCCCGGAAACTTCCGCACGCTGGTTTATACATTGGTCGGCATCATGCTTGTTGTTTTTGGCTATGTGACGATACGCGAGTTTCGCAATTACTCCATGCGCGTAAAAATGATCATAGCCATTCTGGTAATCACCACGCTTTTGGTGGTTTCGGTCGGCGGTTTTCTGCTTTACAGCCTTTACAATACGCTTGCCGCCCAAACGACTCACGATTTGAATACGGACGTAACCACGGACGCTAGAAATATCGTTGACTTTCAAAACAGCGCGCAATCCGACGTGCTGTATCTCAGTCAAATTACGGAATTAACGAACTACCTTGATCTTGTAAAATCGGGAGGCGATCCCGCCGCCATCGAAACGACTCGCGCAAGCCTTGAAAACGATTTCTATTCCTTTGCCCAAGCCCGTCTTATTTACGACCAGATTCGCTTCATTGATACGGCAGGGCAGGAAATCGTCCGCGTAAATACGTCGCGCGACGGCGTATCCACCATCGTTCCGCATGATCAATTGCAAAACAAAGCCGACCGCGGCTATTTCAAAAACAGCATCGGAATTCCCCTCGGCTCGATCTACATCTCCGCGTTGGATTTGAACGTCGAGCAGGGCATGATCGAAGAACCTCACAAGCCTGTGATTCGCTACGCCACGCCCGTATATCGCAATAATAAGCTGCAAGGCATTGTCATTACCAACATTCTGGCTGAGAATTTTCTTGCCCCGTTAGGCGCAGGCAGCGGGTCTTCAATTCTTGTAGACGCCGACGGTTACTATCTGTACAATCAGGATGAAATTAAACGCTGGGGACGCGATTTAAAAACCGAATTTACGGTCGCGCAAGATTATCCCGAATTCGCGCTGCAATTAGTCTCTGGCGGACGCGGCTCGTACAATGACGGCAAGCAGCTGTTCTCGTATACGCCCATCACCCTGCCCGGCGAAAACGCTCCCCGCTGGTATCTCGCCAGTCTGTTATCTACAGACGCGGCGTTCGCGCCCGCCAGACAAGCGTATGCCACAGGCATGGTCTTAATGCTCCTATCTCTTTTGGTCGCCACCGGATTGATTCTCTTCCTTGGCGGGGTTATCGCAGGACCGCTCGTCAGCCTGACAGGCACAGCCGAAAAAGTGGCAGGCGGCGACCTAAACATCCGCTCTGCCGTTCAGTCAACCGACGAGGTGGGCGTACTTGCCACAATGTTCAATCACATGACCGCCCAATTGCGCGAATCGTTTGCAACGCTTGAAGCGCGCGTGGCGGAACGTACCCGCAACCTTGAATTGGCTGCCGAAGTCGGACGCGCCGTATCGCAAGTGCGCTCGCTTGATGTGATGTTAACCGACGCGGTGGAACTTATCCGCAAGCAATTTGACCTGTACTATACGCAGGTTTATCTCGTCAACCCCAGCCAGACTTACCTTACCCTGCAAGCGGGAACGGGAGAGGTCGGCAAGGAATTATTAGAACGCAGCCATCGCCTGCCATTCAACGCAGCCTCCATCAACGGGCGCGCCGCGATTGAAAAGAAATCGGTGATCATCTCCGATACGGCGTCCAGCGTCGCCTTTAAGCCAAATCCGCTGCTGCCTAACACCCGTTCTGAAATGGCGGTGCCGTTGATGATTGGCGAAAAAGTGGTGGGCGTGCTGGATATGCAAAGCGAGCATAGCGGCTCCTTAAGCGCGGATATTTTGCCCGCTTTTGAAGCCCTCGCGGGACAATTAGCCATCGCCATTCAAAACGCGACCTTCCTCGCAGAAGCGCAGCAAGCCCGCGCCGAAGTGGAAGTACAGGCGCAGCGCCTGTCCCGCGCAAATTGGACGGGATATATGGACGCGATTCACAAATCGGAAGAGATGGGCTTTGTGTTCGAGCAAGACGAGATTGCCCCCCTGATTCAAGAAGAAATAAAAGCCAGCGCGTTGGTTTCTCCAATTATTGTCGCCGACGAAACGCTTGGAAATTTGATTGTGGAATTGGAAGGACAATCGCCGATCTCCCAAACCGACGAATTGCTGAAAACGGTGGCGCAGCAGGTGGCGCAACAGATCGAAAACCTGCGCTTGCTCGACAGCGCGGAACGCTATCGCGCCGAAGCGGAAGAATCCTCCCGCCGCCTGACGCGCGAAGGCTGGGACGATTATCTCGAAACAGCTACGAAAGGCAAGTTGAGCTACATGTACGACTTGAAAGACGTCAAACCGTATAACGGCAATGGCTCTGCCGACGCGTCTTCGACAGAGTG
>JAQTWR010000204.1 GCA_028689195.1 Anaerolineales bacterium
GTGGACGGTCAATACTGCCGAAGAAGCCCTCAAACTTCAAGAATGGGGCGTGGATGGCATGTTCACGGATGATCCGCAGGTTATCTTGAAGGCGCTTGGAAGAGGCGGGTAAATTAGCCGATGCTTGAAATTTCCCCACACCTATCGTTCTCGCTCGTCGCGGCGACCTTGCCCATGCGCCGGAAAATACCCTGCCGTCATTTGAGCAAGCCATTCAAAAAGGCGCCGACGGCGTGGAACTCGACGCGAAACTCACCGCCGACGGACGCGTCATCGTCATCCACGACGCCACCGTTGACCGCACCACAAACGGAAAGGGGCGCGTCGCGTCTTTTTCCCTCGACGCGATTCGTCAACTCGACGCGGGCGGCTGGCGCGATGAAAAATTCAGCGGCGCGAAAGTTCCCCTGCTCGAAGAAGTATTCGAGACCGTCGGAAAAGACAAACTCATCAATATTGAGCTGACCAATTACGCCGCCCCCCGCGACGGGCTTGTCCTCAAAGTTTGCGAACTCATTAAGAAACATAATAACCACAAACAGATTATCTTCTCGTCTTTTCTTTCTTCAAACCTGAAAATTGCCGCGCAGACTCTTCCCGAAATTCCGCGCGGATTGCTCGCCATGCCGGGGCTTCTGGGCATTTGGGCGCGCTCGTTTGGATTTATGTTCGGCGAATATCAAGCCCTGCATCCGCATATTTCCAACGTCAGCCGCGAACAGATTCAACGCGCGCATCGCCTCAAACGTCGCGTGCATGTGTGGACGGTCAACGCCGCCGAAGAAGCGCTTCGACTCAAAAATTGGGGCGTGGACGGAGTCTTCACCGACGACCCGCAAACGATTTTGCGCGCGCTTGGGAGGCGCGGGTGAGATTATTCTCGCATTTGAAACTTCGGAAGTCTTCAAGATTTCCGAAGTTTGGCTTCTACCGCTTTTTACTTGCGTTCGTTTTTCTCATCGCGCTTATGCCCGCCGCGTCGGCGCAGGCGCAAACGCCAACGCCTTCGCCCGAAGTGCAGCGCGTTTTGAATTCCATGAGTCCCGAAGAGCGCGTGGGACAACTCTTCCTTGTTACGTTTACGGGGACAAATACCGAAACGGATTCTCAAATTTACAATCTGGTTTCGCGCTATCGCGTTGGCGGCGCGGTCTTGCTCGCGCAGAACGATAACTTCGCGTCCGAGTCGGATACTATCGTCCAAACCCGCGCGTTGATCGAAAACATCCAAAAGTTGGCGTGGGATACTTCCGCCAGCCCCGTGACAGACCCCGCCACCGGAAAGACCGTCAAATATGCGTACGCGCCGCTTTTTATCGGCATTGCCAAAGAAGACAACGGCTATCCTACCGAGCAAATCTTAAATGGATTAACGCCCCTGCCAAGCGATATGGCAATCGGCGCGACGTGGAACGTCAAACTTGCGGCAGCCGTCGCGGAAGTGCGCGGACGCGAACTCTCTGCGCTCGGATTCAATTTATATCTCGGACCTTCTCTCGACGTATTAGAATCGCCTTCCGTTTCAGGCGGCGACTTCGACACCCGCGTTTTTGGCGGCGACCCGTTTTGGGTCGGCGAAATGGGGCGCGCTTACATCACGGGCTTGCACACGGGCAGCGATAACCGATTATTGGTTGTCGCAAAACATTTCCCCGGCGTAGGCAGCGCAGACCGCCTGCCCGAAGAAGAAGTCTCTACGGTTCGCAAATCTCTCGAGCAATTGAAGCAAATTGAACTCGCGCCTTTCTTCGCGGTGACGGGCGGCGCGCTTTCTCCAGAATCAAAGGTGGACGGGTTGCTCGTTTCGCACATCCGCTATCAAGGCTTTCAGGGAAATATCCGCGCCACCACGCGTCCAATCAGTTTCGACCCGCAGGCGTTGAGCCAGATTTTGGCGCTGCCGCAATTCAGCGCGTGGGCTTCGCAGGGCGGATTGATCGTCAGCGATAATCTCGGCGCGCGCGCGGTTCGCGAATTTTACGCCTCAGGCGGCGGACAATTTTCCGCGCGTATCGCCGCGCGCGACGCCTTCCTCGCGGGCAACGATATGCTCTATTTGGGAAATATCGTATCTGGCGATTCTTCGGATACTTATAGCGTCACCGCGAATATCATCGAATTCTTTACGCAGAAATACCGCGAAGACCCCGCTTTCGCGCAGCGGGTGGACGCTTCGGCGGCGCGGATTCTCGCGGCGAAAATGCGCTTGTACGGCAGTTTTTCGCTATCCAACGTGACCGCCTCAAAAACCCCCTTATTTGAAATTGGGACAGCCGGCGATATTACCTTCGATGTTGCGCGCAACGCCGCCACGCTCGTCAGCCCCGATAGACAAGACCTCGCGGCGGTGATTCCGCTCCCGCCGCAGCAGAACGAAAGCATGGTTTTCATCACCGATACGCAAAGCGTCAAACAATGTTCAACCTGCGCGGAACAACCCGCGCTCGCGGTGAACGCGCTGCAGCAAGCCGTCCTGCGTTTGTACGGACCGCAAAGCGGAAATCAAACCGCGAACTTTCGCTTGACGTCGTATTCGTTCCAAACCTTGCAGGAGTTGCTCGACGCGCAAAACCCCGAATCCATCGAAAGCGATTTGACGCGCGCCAACTGGGTGGTCATCTCGTTGAGCGGCGCGTTGCAGTCGCAGCCCGCGCTCGTCAGTCGTTTTTTGCGCGAACGCCCCAATATTTTAAGAGATAAGCGCGTGATTCTATTTTCCTTTGGCGCGCCCTATTATTTCGACACGACCACCATTTCAAAATTCACCGCGTATTTCGCGCTTTATAGCAGGCAGCCGCAATTCGTAGACGTCGCCGCGCGTTTGCTCTTTCAAGAGATCACGCCCATTGGGGCGTCTCCCGTTTCGATCCCCGGCATCGGATACGACCTCATCTCTGTCATGTCGCCCGACCCGAATCAAATCATCCCGCTCTCGTTGGACCTTGCGCCCGTTCCCGCCATGACCGAGAGTTCGATTACCCCCGAAGCGACCGCGATTCCGCTTTTTCAAATCGGCGATACCATCGCCATCCGCGCGGGCGTTATCAAGGACCATAATGGACATTCCGTTCCCGACGGCACGGTCGTTCGCTTCTCCATGCTGCTCACCGGCGAAGGCGGCGGAATCTTAAAACAGGTGGACGCGGTTACAACGCAAGGCATGGCGCGCGCCGCCTTCGGTTTGGATAAACCCGGCTTGCTTGAAATTCATGTAACGAGCGAACCCGCCTTAATCTCCGAGTCTTTGCAGTTAGACGTTTCGCAATCGGGCGCGGTTGCCGTTACGGTCGTCGTCCCCCAATTGACTCAACCCGCAGCGCCGACTCCGTCTCCGTCTATCACGGAAGAAGAAGACCCGTATATTTCAAAACAAGGCTATCCGCTTTTTTCAGCGTGGATCATCGCCATGCTTTTTATCGTTTTCAGCGCGTGGATTACCTATGGCATCGCTTATCGCATGGCGCAAAAACGCTCCGCGATTCGCCTCGCGCTGGGTATCGCGTTAGGCGGACTGGTCGCTTATAATTTTCTCGCATTTGGTTTGCTCGGAGTCGCAAACTGGCTGGCGTCGCGCAGCCTTTCTGGCGTTGCGATCTTCATATTTTTTGGCGAAGCGCTTGGCTTTGCCGCAGGCTGGGTTTGGGCGCAACGGGATTAGAAAGTTTTGAGGAAGCCATGACAAAACAAAATTATCTAAAGTTCAACGACCTCGCGCCTGATGTGGAGTTGCTAAACGAGCGCGGAGAGTTAACGCCGCTCTCGTCGTTGTGGAAGCGGAACGTTTTGCTGCTTGCCTTCACGCGCCATTTTGGATGTCCCCAATGCAAAGAGATGGCGGATCAACTAAACGCCGCGCAGCCCAACCTGACCCAAATTGGGTTGCGCCTCGTAATGATTTGCCACGCCTCAGTTGAATCTACCCAACAGTTCTGCCAACAGCGCGCGCCCAATGTCCTTCGTTTCGCCGACCCGGAGCGCGCCGCGTATCGCGCGTATGGGCTGCGTCGAGGGACGTTATGGCAGAAGATCCTTTCTCCGCAAATATGGGAGTCAAATCGCAGGCTTGCGCGCGAGAAAAATTTCAAACCTGAAGTTCCCCCCGCCGGACAAGACGCCGCGCAAATGTCGGGCGTTTTCATCATCGGCACAGACGGACGGATTCGCCTGCCCTATTACTACGACGACATTGCCGACCATCCGCCTATGGATTTGCTTTTGCACGGAATTATGGGCGCAAATTGGGACAAGCCTTTCAACAGCGAACCTCTAGCGTAACGCGATATTTATGCCGCGCTGCTTAAGGACAAAATATGAAAAATCTTTTTCTCGCAGCCTACCTTGCAATTAAAGAAGTCCTACGCAATCGCGGACGGTTTCTTCTCGTCGCGCTGGTGATTGCGCTCATTACGCTGCTGGTCTTGTTCATTGCCGCGCTTGGCGAAGGACTTGCCAATGGAAACCGTCAGTATGTCGCCAACCTCGACGCGCAGTTGATTGTCTTCTTGGAAAAATCCGATTACAGCATTTCCGCCAGCCGACTCGAACCGAACGTAGTCAAATCCATCCGCCGCGTAGAGGGCGTATTAGACGCGGGCGCGATTTACACATCTAACACGCAAATCGTTTCGCTGCCCGAGCCGCTGAAAATATCCATGCTGGGCGTTGAAGCCGACCGCCCGGGCTTGCCTGCATTATTAGACGGACGTTACTTTCGCGGCGGAAAATCGCGCGAAGCCGTCATGGATTTGAACGTCGCCTTACGCACCGATTTGAAAATCGGCGACGAAATCGAAATCCGCTCTACGCAGGGTACGAAAGACCAGTTCTTCAAATTGAAAATTGTAGGCTTGGTGAAAGGGCAGTCTTATTTCTTCGCGCCGACCATTTTTCTTTCGCCGCCGACATGGGAGCAGGTTCGCCCGCAGCCCGAATCGGACTTGAAAGACGACACTCCCTACCCGAACATCATCGCCGTCAAGTTAAGCGACCCGACGCAAATTGACGAGATGTCTGCGCGTTTGACGGCGCAAATTCCAAATATCGAAGTCGCAGATTTGGAAACGACGATCAACAATATCCCGGGGTATTCCGCGCAGCAAGGCACGGTGCAAACGCAGGGCGTGTTCACGCTGCTCATCGGCATTCTGGTTATCGGCGGATTTTTTCAAATTCAAATTTTGCAAAAAGTTCCGCAGATCGGCGTGTTGAAAGCCATCGGCGCGTCGAATGGGGTGGTGGGGATTTCGGCGGTGATACAAATTATCTTTGTGACGGCGCTTGGCGTCGGCATTGGCGGCGGGATGACCTACTTGTTTTCGCTCGGTTTCCCGCCCACTATTCCGCTCGTCTTTAATGGTTCGCGTTCGCTGATTGCCATTGCGCTCTTGTTGGTCATCGGTCCGCTGGGCGGCATGGTTTCCATTATTTACGCCGTCCGCATCGAGCCGTTGAAAGCGCTGCGATTAGGATAATAAAAAGAGATGAATATGAATTCAATCGCTTTGGAAGTTCGGGATTTAGTAAAAACGTTTTCGTTGGACGGCGCAGCCATCAACGCGGTGGACGGCGTTTCGTTTCAAGTCGGGGCGGGCGAGTTTGTCGCGCTGGTTGGTCCCAGCGGTTCGGGCAAGACCACCATGCTGTCAATCCTTGCCGCGTTGTTGACTCCAACCAGCGGGCAGGTATTGATTGACGGCGAAGACCTAGCGCGGATGAATGAAAAACAGCG
>JAQTWR010000205.1 GCA_028689195.1 Anaerolineales bacterium
TGCGTGGGACCGTCATGCAGATCGCGCGCAAGTTTTTTACGCGCTTCTTCCTGCACTTCCATCATGCGCTCTTTCTCTTCCAATAAGTTTTGATACAAACCGGCGTTTTGAATGGCGCTCACGGATTGTCGTCCGATAATGTCCAGCAAGTTGCAGCGTTCAGCGTTGAAATATTCGGGGTCGGGATGCGCGAACAACAGCACGCCGTAAACGTTGAAACCGCTGCGGAGGGGGAAACAGTATCCGCTTTTACAGTTGTGAAAAGCCGTCACCTGATGCAGTTCCGCATCGCCTTGAATGTCGGCAAAATGAATGGCATCGCCTTCGTCCAGCGCTTGTTTGAGAATGCCCTCTTCGGCGGCGTCGAAAGAGACGCGCATATCCGAAGCGGCAAAGCCGCGCGCGGAGCCGACGCGTAATTTCCCGTCTTTGAACAACATCACCGCGCCCACAAGCGGATCGTCCGCCACGCGATCAGGGTCGGGATTGAGCACAGACACGCTGATATTCAACGCGGATTCCAACACCTGCGTATAACTCAACGTGGAAGTAAGCGCCAACGTCAATTCATAAATGGCGCGCATCCGTTCGGTTTGTATCGCGGCTTGCGAAAGCGCCTTCTTTTCTTCCGCCTCTTGTTTCTGCTCGCGATCTTCTTTCATGCGCCCAATCATATTTCGGCTGAGAAAGCCGACGACTAGACTCAAGGCAATTAAGATGGACGAGAAAATAGACGCGAAAATTAAATTTCCGTCGAATAGAAACGCGGTAAGAATGGCGAATGCGGAAAATAGGACAGAAGCGAGCAAAGCCCCCAATATTTCAAAATAGACCGCGCCGGTTAACATCGGCAGCAAGCCCGCCAAAAACGTCGTTCGATGCAAGCCGCCTTGAAGCCAATAAAAACCGCCGATGAGCGCAAGGTCAACCAAAACGCTTACGGGACGATGATAAGTGACGCGCACATTCAGCGCCGCCAGCGCGGTGAGCGCAAGATTCCACACAATCAGCAAAGTCAGGGGCCAGATCGTGAATGGATTTATCTTTTCCCAAATACCTAACGAAACAAGCAAACCGACCAACGCGACCCATCTAAGGGAAATCGCCAGCCAATCTGCCATGTAGGGGGAATCAAATCTTCGAATCATGCGCCTTGTTATTCCAAAATCTGGAGACTTTGGATTCCGTTGAAAGTAAGTTACGCTTCGTATCCCATGCGGGATAAATACGCGCCCAGCCTCTTATTCAATATTGCCTGCTGTTCCTGATTATACGCCTCGCGGAAGCGTCCAATCTTGCCCTTATAAAAGTGTAAGCCCTGCTGGCCTTCGGCTTCGTTGGGGCGATATTGCGCGACAACCGATTGAACTTCGGGGCTGTTGGGATTCAATTTAAGATACGCGACCAACTTCGCGGATTCTTCGTTGTAGTTTGTGAGCAGGTTTTCGTAACGCGCCACGAGGACGTTTTTCTCTACAATCCAACGTTCCCAAATATGGACGTACTCCATCATGAAGTCAACGGTTTTTTCAAAATCGGATAAATGCGAAAAGGCGTTGGGGCGTCCTTTCGTCAGCGCGCGTTGACCAAATTCGTAGGCGGAGAGCGCCGCGTCGCGCGGGTCGCGGTAAATATAAGTGACGCGCAACAAACCCAGCGCAGAAAGCAGCCTCGAGGCATTCGTCGGTCCCGCGTGGGCTTTAATCACAAAGGTATTGAACAACGCGGGCAGAGCCGCCATTCCAAGTCGGCGCGCCGAAAGTACGCCAATATTGCAATTGACTTCAGTGAGGATTTTTTGCAGGCGATACCGTTCGCGGATGTCGCGCGCGTCGGCGCAGCCTGTGGTTTTCATCAAATCGTGTATGAGGTTATAGTGCCAGCCCGATCCCGCGCGCGGCATTCCAACAGAGAGAACGATCATTTAATTTCCTTATTAAAAGAATTGGCGGACATTCCCGCTAACGCGCCCAAAACCAGCCAGAGATTTGGCGTTGCAAGTGAATCCTGAGTGAAATTATATAATGTGATTGCCAACCACGCAAATACTCCAGCGGTTGCGGCAAAGCGCGCCCACGCCCCATCGCGGCGCAACAAGCCGAGTATATCCCCAAGAACATAAAATTGAAACGCAAAATACAAAACAAATCCAATCAGCCCGATTTCGGCGAGCAGGCGCGCGTAGAGATTTTTCGGGTTGGGATATAAACGATTATCGGGGCTGAGTTGTTTGGCGATCTCAGGCACGGTGGTCAGCGCCCAATCGGGCAGGTTTTGATAGATGTAGAAACCGCTCGCGCCAAGTCCTACGCCCGTCCACGGATGTTGTTCAAACGCGGCGTACGCCCCGCTGGAATACGCGCCGCGCGCGCCCGCTTTTATATCAACGAGATATTCGCTTAAGTTCTCCGCGTCAATTTGCCACAAGCGGCTGATATATTGTTTGCGCGAAAGGAACATAAACGCGCCCGCGAGAACGCCGATGATAATGAGAATCATTCCCGCGCGAAGCGCCGCGTCGAATATGCGCGCGCGAAAACCGCCGACGAACCAAGCCCACGCCGCGCGGATCATGTCGCGCCCAAGAAATAAAAACGTCAAGCCGGCGGCGGCAACTACGGTCAACAATCCGCCGCGCGAATAGGTTGCGAGCAACACGGGCAGGGAAATAATCAGCAATGTGGGTTCCAGCCATTTGAAGCGCGTAACGCGGTAATTGGTCAGCGCCGCCGCGAACAGCCACGGAAAAAATATCGTCGCCATTTGTCCCGCCAGCCACGCGGGTTCATACGCCATGCCAGAAATGCGGTTCGAGCGCACAAGTTCGCGCATGGAAAATGCAAGTTGCCAATGCGTGACCATTTCTTTTTTGAGCATGTGCGTATAAAACGTGACGGCTTGCAATCCGCTCCACGCGAGGTCGAGAAATAATCCCGCGAGAATCCAGCGGACTGTGAAGCGCAGATCGTCTTCGTTTTTGTTCATCCAAATTGCGGAGATGAAAAAACTTAGCCCGATGAATAGCGTCGCCACCGCGCGGATGGCGCGCCCCGAATAGGTCTGCCCGCGCAAGGGGATCGCGTCAATGACAACCCCGAAACTGGTCGCCGCGAAAATGAAAAGAGTCAACGCCCCAAGCGGAATCAGCGCGCCCGCCCAATTCAATTTTGTTTTTCCGCGCGCCCATTGAATTATCAACAACAGCATCAATAACGCCAGCGGATATAAAGAGAGCGGGCGCACCAGCGTACCGTCGCCTAAAAATGGAAACCAGCGAAAACTGGTGACGGGCAGCGCAATCAGCGCCGCCGCCCAAAGGGTGCGAGATATTTTTTGTGAGAAAAAGAATTGTTCTAATTTCATTTTATTGGGACGCTGATGAACGCTGAAAAACGCAGATTTAAGATTTATCTTTGGCAACGAGCCATTCTTTACGGGCATTATTGAATGAGCGTCGTTTGGTTTCTGGTTTGGGTCCGAAGTTTAAGAGCAAGCCCACTTCGTACCGCGTTGCCTTCAAATAATTCAGTAGTTGCGCCTCATGTTCTGCAACAAGATATTTTGCGGCTTTAAGTTCAATAATAACAAGATCGTTCACAACAATGTCGGCATAGTATTGACCAATCATCTGGTCCGCGTAATAGACCTCAATTGGCATTTGTGTTTTTGGAGTCAATCCTCGTTTTTTTAGTTCAATTTCCATCGCCTTTTCGTAAACATCTTCAAGGAAACCATAACCAAGAGTCGAATATACTGTATAAAATGCGCCGATGATTTGTTCGGTTAATTCAGAGTGTTTGTATAATGGCGCATTGTATAAGGTTTTTCGGTTCATCCGCTCTCCGATTAAAAATCAGCGTTATCAGCGTTTTTCAGCGTCCCAATTTTTGGGCTTTATGAACAACACAACAAACACGGCAAGGGTTAAAAATACCATCGCGCCGACGAGCAAATATCCGCTTAAGGGAACGCTGCGCTGTTTGGGCAATCCTTTGGATTGCGTGACTTCGAGTTTCACAAATTCGTTGATGTTTCCAGCGGCAATCTCGGCTTGCGTTTTCTCCACGAAGGCGTTCGCCCACGCAGAGGCTATGGTTTCGGCGGTTTTCGCGTCGGCGCTTTCGGCGTAGAAATGCCAGCCTGCTTCGGCGGGTTGACTGAGTTGCAGGATATTTTCGCGCAGGTCTGCGTTTGTCGCGGCAAACTGCGAAGATAACGCGCTCATAATTTCATCCGACCATGCGAGTTCTTCCATCTTGCGCGACTCGCGTTCGAGATAATAAAACTGCTGGCGGTCGGTATCTTTGGGCAGGGCTTGCTCAAGGTTGAAATCTACATTGACGGTGGCTTTGGCGCGATACGGCGGCGGGGCGATGAAGTAAACAGCCGCGCCAATTAATGCGCCAAGAAGCGCGCCCAATACCCAAAATCGCCACGCTTTGAGCAGGCGGATGAGGTCTTCGAGAGAGGGGGAGGAAAAGATGAAAGATGAAAGATGAAAGATGAAGGATGAAGGATTGTGCATGTGCTTATTTCCGTTTTTACTTATCTACTTGTATACCAGTCTACATGTTTACTTATTTACTTGTTTTCATAATACGCCATTTCCATAACGGTCCGATTATTTTTCTTAAATAATATTTTGCCACAATAACCGAAAAGAAACCGCCGCCGTCGCGGTAATGCACGCGGAGCATTTCCTGCCAGCCGCGCTCGTCGTTGACGTTGGTTTTGCTGCTGGTATGAATTCTAAAATTCGCCCACGTTTGCCCGCCGAGATATTTAATCGGCGCTTTGGCGGCGATGCGCGTCCACAAGTCGTAATCCATCGCAAAATAAAACGACGGGTCGAGCGGTTCCAATTCTTTCCAATATTTTGCGCGGAAGAACATCGTCTGCTGCGGGATGTGGACATAGCCTTCGCGCAGTTTGCGAATATCCGTTTGCGCGGCGGGGAATTGCCCGATGACTTCGCCGTCTTCATTGACGTAATTGCAATCGCTGTAAACCAGCGCAATTTCGGGATTCTCCACCAGATATTTCACAGCCGCAGAAACCGCGCCCGCGTTATATGTATCGTCTGAATTAATCCACGCGAGGATTTCGCCGTTGGCGCGATTGAATCCCTTGTTGATCGCGTCGGTCTGACCGTTGTCTTTTTCGCTCACCCACCACGCGATTCGGCTCTCGTATTTTTTAATGACGTTCGCGCTTTCATCCGTCGAGCCGCCGTCTACGACGATATATTCGATGCGCGGATAATCCTGTCCAAGCACGGATTGAATCGCGGCTTCAAGAAAGCGGGCTTGATTGAAAGATGGCGTGATGATGGAAACTAAAGGCAAGGGATTAGGCATTAGGGATTAGGAAATTACCATTCGGTATCGGAATAGAAGAGATGCGAAACGTCTTCGGTGAGTTTGCGGATGCGCGAAATTTCATCGGGCGCGAGGCGCTTTTTCCAGTTATCCATGTTGGCGCGGCTGTCCAATTTTACCGAGTAGATATTTTTCTTCGAGAGTTCGGTTGGGTTTTCGGAGCTGCTCGAATTGAGAATTGCGCCGCGGACTTTTTCGTCAAAGGTCAAGCCAAGCGAGGCGTACAGCGATTTATATCCCGCAACGGGGTCGAGGGAAAGGTCTTCATGGCGGACAATATTGAAGTCGGGGTAAAGATTGGCGGTCAGATGAATCGCGCGATAAATCATCCGCCAAAGCAAAGCGGA
>JAQTWR010000206.1 GCA_028689195.1 Anaerolineales bacterium
GGATGGTGAAGTTGAGCGCGGCAATATCATCTGCGACGCTGCACGAAACGGTTAATACCACTTCGCCTTTTTCGGTGAATTTGATGGCGTTGCTGAGTAAGTTGAGCAGGATTTGCCGCAGGCGCGTCATATCGCCTGAAATCGCAGAGGGGACTTTGCCTTCAAAAAGATACGCGGCGTCGAGTCCTTTTTCTGTGGCGCGCGCGGCGATTAAATCCAGCGCGGATTCGACGCATTCGCGCAGGTCGAACGGCATGGCTTCCAAATCCATTCGCCCCGCTTCGATTTTGCTGAAATCCAAAATATCGTTGATGATGTTGAGCAGCGCGTCGCCCGAATTGCGGATGGTCTCGGCGTAGTCGCGCTGTTCGTCGTTGAGGCTTGTGTCAAGCAAAAGTCCGCTCATGCCGATCACGGCGTTCATCGGCGTGCGAATTTCATGACTCATCATGGCGAGGAATTCGCTTTTTGCGCGCGTCGCGGCTTCGGCGGCGTCGCGGGCTTTGCGCAGGTCTTCAATGATCTCCGCCATTTTTCGTTCCGATTCCCTGAGATTCTCGGTGCGCTGTTCAACCTTTTGCTCCAACTGGTCGTTGGCTTGGGCTAGTTCAGCCAATGCCATCTTCTCCGCTTCGATGGTGTTTCGCAAAAGGCGAAAAAATTGACGGAAGAGCTCTAAAAGCACAATCACAATAAGGACAAAAATCAAGCCTGCGTCAACCCACCAGCGCATGGCAAAGGGATTATCGCGGTTAATTAACATGGCGTCGAACGCGCCGCGGTCGGTCAGGAACGCGCCCCCCCAATACAAAATAAGACTGAACGCTCCCGCGATATAGCCGGAACGTTGGTTGACCAGAATAAATCCCAATAGCGGCATTGCAAGCAAATAGATTGTTAAATCGCCTGCAAGGTTGGTGCGGGTAAGGTCTATCAGCCCTATCGAGTATCCAAGAATAATCAGTCCCCATCCCCGAATGCGCAAATCAACTTTTTGAAATACAGCCAGCGCCAGCAATGTGAAAAAGGCAATCGAAATGGCAATTGCGCCCGGAATCTCTGCGGGATGAGAAAAAGCGCTGTTGACGGGAATCAACGTGGCGGGAACGGCAATAACGACGCTCATTGCCAGAAATATATTTAAAGTTTTAACGCGCCATTCATCCAGTTTTCGATCGGTTTCGCTTATAGACGACGATTGCATTTTTCCTCTATAGTTCCAAGCCGGCTTGAATATATTTGCCATGTTGCGCGTTCAGCCGGCGTTTAACCATTGGTTATTTTTTTGTCTGCGCCAACGCATGTATTAACTCTTCTACGTGGATGGGTTTTGCGATGTAATCGTCCATGCCCGCGGCGAGGCACATCTCGCGGTCGCCTTGCATGGCGTTGGCGGTCATGGCAATGATGCGCGGCTGCGTTAGATCCTTATCTGCGCGGATGTTGCGCGTGGCTTCAAGCCCGTCCATTTCGGGCATTTGCACGTCCATCAAAATCACGTCATAGGTTTGGCGCGATAAAGCCCTCAGCGTCTCGACGCCGTTTAACGCCACGTCTGCGGCGTAGCCCATTTGCTTTAATAATCTTATGGCGAGTTTCTGGTTGACGATGTTGTCTTCAGCCAGCAAAATTTTGAGCGGATGCCGCGCGCCAAATTCGGGGTCGAGTTTAACGCGGTTGGGCGATGCAGACCTCGCGGTTTTTTCGTCCGCGAAGATGGTCATCAGTGTATCGAATAACAGCGATTGTTTGAGCGGCTTGGCGAGGTGCGCCGCAAACAGGCTTTCGCCTTCGCCCGTTTCGCGCTGACTGACGGAACTGAACGACACCAGCGGAAGTTCTTTCGCGTTTTGGCGGATTCGTTTTGCAAGTTCAAACCCGTCCATTTCGGGCATGTGTGTGTCAAGGATGGCAAGATCGAACTCCTCGCCGTTTTCGAGCCACTGCAAGGCTTCTCGCGGCGATTCTGTTTCGCGCGAGGTCATACCCCATTTGGCGGTTTGTAAATTGAGTATCTGACGGTTGGTGGCGTTGTCGTCCACAATGAGAATGCGCTTGCCGTTTAACTCTGGCTGCAACCGTATCATTGCAGCGCGCTCGGGCGTGGGGGGCAGCTCTGCAACGCGGACGTTGATGGTGAATACAAATATAGAGCCTTTGCCAAGTCCTTCGCTTTCCGCCTGCATTGTCCCGCCCATCAACTCGCTCAAGCGTTTGCTGATGGCAAGTCCCAGACCTGTGCCGCCGTATTTGCGCGTGGTGGACGAATCGGCTTGCGTAAACGATTGGAAGAGTCTGGTCATGCCTTCTTCTGAAAGTCCAATCCCCGTATCGCGGATCGAGAAGGCAACTTCCATTTTGTTCTTTTTTGCGCTGGGTTTGGCGGAAACCTTGAGAACCACCTCGCCTTGTTCGGTGAATTTGATCGCGTTGCTTAATAAATTGATGATGATCTGGCGCAAACGCACCTCGTCGCTTTCGATGGCGCGCGGCGCGGTATCTTCAAAAATATAAGCGACGTCGATATGTTTTTCGACCGCGCGCGCCGCGACAAGGTCCAGCGCGGATTCTACGCACTCGCGCAAATCGAACGGACGCGATTCAATATCCATGCGCCCCGCTTCGATCTTCGAGAAATCCAAAATATCGTTGATGATGGTCAGCAGCGCGTCGCCCGAATTGCGGATGGTTTCGGCGTAGTCGCGCTGCTCGGCGCTTAATTCCGTGTCGAGCAAAAGTCCGCTCATGCCAATCACCGCGTTCATCGGCGTGCGGATTTCATGACTCATCGTGGCGAGGAAAACGCTCTTCGCTTCGTTGGCGGCTTCGGCGGCGGCGCGGGCTTCCTGCATTTCGCGGAAGAGATTCGCATTCTTGATCGCCACGCTAACGTTGGAAGCGACGGCGCTCAACAGGCGCTGATCTTCCTCTTTGAACGCGCCTTCTTTGGATGTGCTTTGCACGCACACCGCGCCAATCGCTTTGCTGCCGATGAATATCGGTACGCCAAGATAGGAACGCGCCCGAATATCCGCGCTGGTCATGCCCATTTCTGCGCGGCGCTTGGCGACGTCCTGATTAATCAATATCGGTTTGCCCGTTTCTATGATTCTGCTGGTCAACCCGTTTCCGTAAGGTCTCGGCTTCAAAGTTTCGCCGTAACAATATGGGAAGTTGACCGTACTGGTCTCTTCGTCGAGAAGCGCCACATACGCGAGTTCGGCGTGAAACACCCCGCGGATTTGTTCTCCCACCAGGTTGATCAACGCGCCGAGGTCTAATTCGCCTGCCAGCGCCGCGCCAACCGTGTTGATGGTGGAAAGCTCGGTGGCGCGCTGCTGCGTTTCTTTGAAGAGGCGCGCATTTTCAAGCGCCACGCTCATGCCGTTGGCGAGGGTTTGCAGCAGGCGCACATCCGAGTCTTTATAAACGTTCTCGCGGTCGAGGTCTTGCAGCGAGATGATTCCTTTTACCTTATCGTCAACCAATAACGGCACGAACAACGCCGATTTTGGCGCGTCGCCGATGATGGTGGGATTTTCGTATTGAGCCGCTATTTCATCCCAGTTTTGATTAACCAGCATCGGTTCGCGGCTTTCAATGACATGCTTCCGAATTCCATAAGGCGGGCGCGGACTGAATACGCTGCGGTCGCCTTTTTCGTAGGAATACGGCATGGTTAGCAAATTGCTGGTCTCGTCGTATGTCACAAGGTCTACCACCTGCGCGTTGAATACCTCGCGTATTTTCTCGCAGACCAGTTCGTAGCTGGCTTGCAGGTCTAATTTTGCCGCCAGTTTTTCTTGCACGTTGTTGATGATGGCGAGTTCCTGCGCGCGCTGCTCGCTCTCTTTGAAGAGACGCTGCGTTTCGTCGAACAGGCGCGCGTTTTCGAGCGCGACGCTGATGGCGTTCGCCAGCGTTTGCAGCAGGCGGATCTTCTCTTCGGTGAAGAAGTTTTCGCTTTCCAAACTTTGCAGCGACAAGCCCGTCAGCGTTTCTTCGCGTTCGATGATTGGCACGGCGATGATGGATTTCGGCATTCCGCCGCGCGCGCCTTGATAGTCGCTAAATTGCGCCGAGAACTCCCTGAAATTTTCGTTGACTACGAAGGGCTGCTTTGTTTCAACCACATGCTTTACGATACATTTATGCAGCCCGTTCATCGGCTTGGGTTTCGGCGCCCATGTTTGCCCCAGCTCGTAGGCGTATTCATACGTCATCATTTGGGTGACTGTATTCGCGGTATAAATCGCCACAGTTTGCACGTTGAAGATCGCGCGCAATTGCTCGCCCAGCGCGTGGTAAATGGATTGAATATCCATCTTGCTGGTCAGCGAATTTTGCACCGCGTTCAGCGCCGCCAATTCCGCGTTGCGTTGTTCTATCTTGTCAAAGAGATTGGCGTTCTTAATGGCAAGCGCGGCTTGCAGCGAAAGTTCTTCCAAAAACTCGAGGTCGGCTTCGTCAAAGGATTTTCCGCCCTCGCGCCAAATCGCCATCATGCCGCTGACTTTATTCTCCGTGATTAACGGCGCAACCATGAGGCGTTCTTGAGATTGGTAAGGCGTGCCGGGAATTTGCAGCGTGCGCGGGTCGCTGTTGGTGTCGTTGATGAATTCCGATTTCCCCTGCTTTGCCAGCGAGCCGATGATGCCTTTGCCCGATTCAATCGCGTCTGCCATAACCTCGCGCGCGATTGCGCCCTTGGCTGCAATTGCGTGGAAGTAAGAACCGTCCGCGTCGGGCAGGTAAATCGCGCTTGTGGTGGCAGATAACAAATCGCGGGCGTGAGTCGCGATCTTATCCATCACGGTGGAAAGTTCGAGGGTGGAGGAAATATCGCGCCCCACTTCGTTCAATACAAGGCTTTCGCGCGCGCGCCGATTGGTCTCGTCAAAAAGGCGCGCATTGTTGAGCGCGGTGGCGGCTTGCGCGGCAAAGGCTGTCGCCAGATTCGCGTGCGCTTCAGTGTAATAATTTGGTTCTTTTACGCCCAGCGTGATGACGCCGATTAATTCGTTGTTGAAGATGAACGGCGTCGCCATGTATCCGCGAATTTGCGCTTGCGCGTGCGGCGCGGCGTTGAAATACTGCGGATACCGTTCGGGCGCATCGTCAAGAATGAACGGCTTTAACGATTGCGAGATGATGTACCCAATTTCGTCATCCTGCGGGTTGAAGTTGAAGCCGACGCCCATGAGGTCGTCCATATTTGAAAAACCGTGTCCCGCCACAAATTCGCGGCGGTTATTTTGAACTTGATAAATGGCGGCGCTATCGTAGTACACGATTTTCTTAATCTCGGTCAATACGAGGTCGAACACTTCCGACAGACTCAATGAAGCGTTGAGCGCATGGGCGATGGCGCGCAGGGTTTCGGCTTGCTCGCGCGCCTGCTTCTCGGCTTGAAAGAGACGCTGGGTTTCGTCGAAAAGGCGCGCGCTCTCCAAGGCAACTCCCATGCTGTTGGCGAGCGTGACCAGAAAACTGACTTGCGAAGGCGCGAACACATCTTCGTGCTTGCTCTCAATCGTAATCACGCCTATAACCTGATCGCCCGTAATGATCGGCGCGCCGAGAAACGCAAGGCTGGGAACGGGTTCGTCGCCAATGGTGAAACTCCCCAGCGCGTCGGTATACTCTTGCAAATTGCGGTTGATGACCAGCGGCTGGCGCGTGCGTACGATCTCGCCCGTAAACCCAACGCCAAGCGGCATGG
>JAQTWR010000207.1 GCA_028689195.1 Anaerolineales bacterium
TCACGACGTAAAGCCACGGGGAAAATCTTTGCACATGGATGAGCGTCACGCCCGCGTGAACGCGCAAGACAAATCCAGTTGCGATAATTAACACATCCAAAATGGGAACGTGCTTGAGCCATTTTGAATACGCCATGTTGATGATGAAGTAAATCAAAACGACGATTGCGAAGTTGGGCGCAAGAAAATAAGCGGCGGCAAAGGTAAACGCGACCAGAAAAATCCCCGCGAGCCACGCCGCGCCGACGGGCAACTTCCCCGACGGAATGGGACGATTTTTCTTTTCGGGGTGCTGGCGGTCGGCTTCAATATCGGCGAGGTCGTTGAAGACGTAAACGCTGGACGAGATAAGGCAAAACAGCGCGAAGCCCGCGAGCGTATGTAAAAAGGATTTTGGATTAAGCAGTTGCTTGTCGAAAACAAGCGCGGCAAAAATGAAAACGTTTTTTGTCCACTGACGCGGACGCATGGTTTTGAGCAGGGCGGTTAACATGAAGATATTTTACCTGTATTTTATGGAAGTCAGTTTACAGTTATTCAAAGTAAAATAGAAGCATGGCAAAAACAAGATTGGATGTGCTGCTCGTCGAACGCGGATTAGCCGAATCGCGCGCGAAGGCGCAAGCGTTGATTATGGCGGGGCAGGTGCGCGCGAATGGAGAGGTCGTCCTCAAATCTGGGATGGCGGTATCGAACGCCACCAAACTCGAAGTGGATTCCGGTCCGCGCTTTGTTTCTCGCGGCGGAGAAAAACTGGACGCCGCGCTCGAAGCCTTCGCGATTGACGTGAAGGGCTTGACCTGCGCCGACGTGGGCGCATCCACCGGCGGATTTACCGATTGCATGTTGCAGCGCGGCGCGGAAAAAGTCTACGCGATTGACGTTGGCAAAGGAATCCTGCATTGGAAATTGAGAAACTATGCGCGCGTAATCGTAATGGAAGAAACCAATGCGCGCCATGTAGAGTCGCTGCCTGAGAAAGTTCCCTTCGTCACTGTGGACGCTTCTTTCATTTCGTTGAAGATATTGTTGCCCGTAATAAAAAAATGGTTAACCGAAAACGCGCAACTGGTTTGCCTCATCAAGCCGCAGTTTGAAGCGGGCAAGAAAGACGTTTCGCGCGGCGACGGCGTGATCCGCGACGTTGAAATTCACAAACAGGTTTTGTTGGACGTGTTGGCGTTCGCCGTGAATGAGGGCTTTGGTTTGCGCGGATTGATCAAATCTCCGCTGTTGGGTCCCAAAGGCAATACCGAATTTTTAGTCTGGCTCGACCTTGCCGAAAACAAAAATCCGATTGAAGAATTAGCAAACGATGTTATGCAAAACTCTCCCTCATCCCCAACCCTACTCCCAGAGGGGAAGGGAGTCTGATTCCCCTCTCCTTGCGGGAGAGGGGATAGGGGCGAGGGTAAAATAACAACGCGTCGCGTCTTGTTTTTAGATTATTTTGACAGGCAGGGCGCGACGCATAATTCACGAAAATAACAAAAGGAAAATTTTATGCCGCAATTTACAACTCCCCCAAATCCGCAAATTTTCTATGCCCAAGTATGGCATATTGTCCGCCAAATTCCGCGCGGAAAGGTTGCCTCGTATGGGCAGATTGCCAAAATGCTTCCGCCGCCCGCCGGCGTGGAAATCGAGACCTACGTCGCGTTTGGTCCGCTTTGGGTGGGCGGCGCGATGGCGCATTGTCCGCCTGATGTGCCGTGGCAGCGTGTGATCAATTCCAAAGGCGAGATCAGCGAACGCGACGGCGCGGACGCGCGACGACATCTTCTGCTGTTGCACGAAGAAGGCGTGGTTTTGAATCCGCGCGGGCGTATTGATTTGAAGAAATATGGATGGAAAGGTTTAAGCCCCGACGTAACGCAAGAAACGTTGTTCTAACGTGAATAATAGTAGGTACAGCGTAAAGAAAGTCTGTTTGTTTTTTTTCTCTTGCCAATGTCATTCCGAGCGTAGCGAGGAATCTTTACGATAGTCTCAAAGACCCTTCGCTAACGCTCAGGGTGACAACTTGACGGGGATTTGAGAAGTTTCGATTACTTTCTTTACGGTGTAGTAGTAAGCCTGTTTCAAGGATTTTGGATCTTTGAGATTTGCCGTGATAAGCCACAACCCGTAGCGCGACATTAATGTCGCGCCGCCACAGATAGCAAAAAACCAGAAATCATCACGGCAATTCCTAAGGGTTCGTGAAAATATAACTTCCCTTTGTTAGCGTCATTGCGAGCGCAGCGAAGCAATCTTTTATTCATAAAATGGGGATTGCTTCGTCGCTCCTCTCCTCGCAATGACGGAAGTTAATAATTTACAAACCCTAAAGAGCCGGAATTTTAGCCGCGAATTTCACGAATTCTCGCGGATTTTCAAACTAAATCCGCATAAATCCGTGCAAATCGGTGAAATCTGTGGCAAGGGTTTGAAATTTATCTTCCCGCAAGTTCAACGATCAACGTATCAAGAGCCAGGTCTAATGTGATCTGGCTCGTTTTGACTCTTTCGTCAATGGTCAGCAAACGATGGTAAATATTTTCAAGAGATTCCATCGAAAAGCGATTCGCCTGCCCCGCCGTTTTTTCCGCGACAAAGGGATGGACTCTCAACGCGCGCGCCACGTCGTCTTTGTTTCCGCGCCCGTCTAAAATCTCGCGCGCTTGAAGCAGCAAGCGGAATTGACGCACGACCATGCCCCACAACGAGAACGCGTCTTCGTTTTCCAACAGGCGATGTAAAAGCCTTTGCGCGATTTTTCCGTTGCCTTGCGAGAGCGCATCTACGAAATCGAATACGCTTTGCTGCGAAGTGACGATGCAAACAGATTCAACGTCCGAGCCGCGCACGGGGCGCGACCAATTGACGTACGCCAACAACTTCGCAAGTTCCATCCCTGCCTGACGCGTGTCCACGCCGACCATTTCCGCGAGTTTTGCGGCGGCGGGCGGTTCGATGACGCCGTTTTGTTTCTTCGCTTCGTTGATGATCCAGCCGGGCATATCGCGTTGTTTGGGCTGCATGAACGCCTGCGTTTTGACCAGCGCGGAATTTTTCTCCGCCCATTTGAGCAGCCAGTGTTTTGTAATTTCCTTCGGTTCGATTATTTCGTGAATGACGAGTTTTACAGAATCAGGCGCGCGGCTGATATATTCCTCGAATTTTTTGCGCGTGGCGGGATTGTTATATTTCGCGGACGGATTCGCAAGAATGACCAATCGCTTTGGCGCGAGGAAGGGCATGGCGTTCAGCGCGTTGTTGAATTCCTCGTCGCTTGTGCCGCGAGCCTCGAAGCGCGCGGTATTCATCCCCGCGGTGGTGGGGTCGCTGAAATCGGATTCAAAATCCTTTAATTTGCGCGCGATGGCAAATTCGTCGTTGCCGTAGAGGATGAAGAGCATAAGGGGAAGGGATAAATTATGAAGGGTGAAAAATATAATGACGGCGGATATTAGCGCGTGATGATTCGGTGAACGCCCTTGCGGATGTGGATGACGTCTACGATTTGCAAATTTCCCATATCCGCTTCGGTGGTGACGCGCTGCTGAAGTTTGGGTCCGAGCGGGCGCGCGATGAGCACGCCGATTACGCCGAAGACGACCGCAACAGGAAGGAGAAGAATCCGCGCGGCGGTGGATTTCGCTCCGCGCATCACGAGCCAACTCAGCGTCGCGCCAAAAAGCGCGTTGGTTGCGAGGTTGGTTCCGCAGCCTTCGTGGATGGCTAATCGGCTTTCGCCTTCGCGCAATCGCTCCAGCGCTTCCGTCGCGGCGATCCATACATCCTGCGTAGAAAAATCGCCGAGCAGGAAAAATCCCGTGGGGTTGGAATGTCCCGCCATTCTGCCGTGAGGCTGGCGCGCGAGCATGTGCAGCGTGGCGTGTTCGAGCGCGTGGTTGCGCCGTGTTTCGAGGATAAAAGGAAGATCGAGGATCATACGTTGATTATATGCTGTTCTGAGGTGACGGCGTAGATTTGGTCGAGCAGTTGCAGGAACTCGCCCGACGGCATGGGTTTGAGAATCTGTTTGCGTTCTTCGCGCGTGAGCGTTTTCATCAGCAAATATTGCACGGCGTATTTGCGGAATAATCGTTGACCGTCTTCTTCGCCGTAAAATTCCACGCTCTTTGCGAGATGCGTGTGGACGGCTTGCTTTACCATTTCGGGCGCGACCTGCTCGCGGTCGAGGCGCGAAAATATCCAGGGATTTGCAAGCGCGCCGCGCCCGATCATTACCGCGTCGCAGCGGGTGTAGTTTTTCATTTTGTCAATATCTTCCACGCGCCGGACGTCGCCGTTCCCAATGACGGGAATCTTCGCGCACGATTTGACTTCGGCGATGGCGTCCCAGTTTGCGTCGCCGCTATACCGTTGTTCTTTTGTGCGCCCGTGAATGGCGATGAGCGCGCCGCCGCATTCTTCCACGATGCGCGCAATGAGTTTGTAGTTTTTGTTTTTCTCCCACCCCAGGCGGATTTTGCCCGTGAGCGGAGTTTTCAACTTCTTGCTGAGTTTGGTAAACAGCCGCGCGATTTTAAGCGGAGATTTCATCATGCCCACGCCCGCGCCGCGGTCGGATATGCTTTTGGCGGGACAGCCCATGTTGACGTCGATAATATCGGGCTGCCATTGTTCCACGCGCAGCGCGGCTTCGATGATGTTGTCTACGTTGTCGCCGTAGAGTTGAAAAACAACGGGACGTTCCGCTTCTTGAAAGTAGAGTTTCTTGGCGGGCTGTTTCGATTTGCCGAGAATCTTCTCCACCTTGACGAACTCGGTGTAGCTCATGGCGGAGCCTAACTCGCGGCACAGCGAACGAAAGGGCCAGTCGGAATAGCCGTCCATAGGCGCGAGGATGACGTCTCCATAAATTGGCGTTTCGCGGATGCGGAAGGCGGGGGAGGCGGGTTCGTTCATATTCACGGGGCTTTTTTACTTATTTATGCGGCGGGCTTTTCTGGCGATTGATCTGCGGACGTTTCTTTTGGCTCTGGAGTCGTCGGCGTCTCTTCCGCTTTGGTCTGGCTGTTTTTTCTAATCTGCTTGAGCTTCTCTTTCTGCTCTTTCTTGCGTTTCTTGTCCAATTCCTTCTTACGTTTTTCGTATTGATAGTTTACTTTTGGCAATTTAACATCCTTTCATGTTGTTAATGAGATAGGTCATTATAGCGCATTGTCGCTTCGACCCCGCAGGCGGATGGTAATGTTTAATCCGATGAATGACCATAAAGCCTCCATGCGTTTGGAGATTGACTGAAAGACGCGCGCGTCTTTCCCCCGTTTAGATAAATTATTAACTTCCGTCATTGCGAAGAGAGGAGCGACGAAGCAATTCCCATTTTACGAATAAAAGATTGATTCGCTGCGCGCTAACAAAGGGAAGTTATGAACCCTAAAGGACAAGGAATTTCAAAGTCGTTTTGCCGCGGATTTCGCTAATTTGCGCGAATTTTTAAATCCATCCGTGATAATCCGCGTAATTCGCGGCTGAATCTTTTGTTCCTTTCGCTTTGAACGGCGCTGCTTTTCGCGCCTGTGCGACTTTGTAGTTTTATAGCAGATAACTTATTACAGCGTAAATTAAGTCTTTTTGTTTTTTTTCTCTTGCCAATGTCATTCCGAGCGTAGCGAGGAATCTTTACGATAGTCTCAAAGACCCTTCGCTAACGCTCAGGGTGACAACTTGACGGGGATTTGAGAAGTTCCGATTGCTTTCTTTACG
>JAQTWR010000208.1 GCA_028689195.1 Anaerolineales bacterium
CTTGAACTTCGATGTTAAGATTTTTGATGATCGTCACATCGCCGAACCTTTTGACTACATTTTGATAAGTAACGCTTGCCATGATTAGCCTCCAATCGAATGAGTATAGTAAAGTAATTATAAACCTGATAATAAAAAAAAATCACGGCAATTTAATTTTTACCTTACTTAAATAGGTAAAGACCCGCGCAGCGCGACAGGTCTTTACCTATGCTCGGTTATTTATTCCGCGTTTTATTTACGCCAACGATACCCCAATCAATTTTCCGATTCCAAACGTCAGCGCTGCGGCGATGAGTCCCACTACAACTTGACGTGTTCCTGAAAACAAGATGCTGCGTCCGGTCATCAACGTAATTGCCGCGCCGATGATGAACAACCCAACTCCGCTAATGGCAAGGCTGAGGTAGATCGCGGTCGAACCAGTCCACAAGAGGAAGGGGAAGATGGGAAAGATCGCGCCAACCGCAAACAGGAAGAACGATGTGAACGCGGCTTCGTACGCCGAGCCGCCGAGTTCTTCGGGGTCAATGCCCAATTCTTCGCGGGCGAGGGTATCTAAAATGCTGTCCTTATCCGCCATCATGTGCGCGGCGAGTTCGCGCGCGCGGTCGGCGGGCAAGCCTTTCGATTGATAGATGAGCGATAATTCTTCCTGCTCTTCTTCGGGACTTTCCGCGATTTCTTCCGCTTCGATTTTTATTTGATTTTCGTAGAGCTCGCGCGAACTTTGCACCGACAGCCATTCGCCCAGCGCCATCGAACCCGCGCCTGCAAGCAGCCCCGCCAGCGCCGCGATAAGCACCGCCGAATTTTCATTTGTCGCGCCAGCCACGCCCATCACCAAACTCAAAATGGAAACGAGTCCGTCGTTCGCGCCAAGCACCGCCGCGCGCAAGGCGTTGCCGCCGCCGCCGCGATGCCGTCCTTCCATTTGCGCCACGCTCCCGCCGGGCAATCCGCCTGATGCGCTGGACGCCATGGATAACATGCGCGCATGGGATTTTTCGTCGCGCGCGAATTCTTTCGCCTCCGATTCGGGTTGCCCGTCGTACGCATTGCTATCCATTTTTTCGTTGCTTGTGATGGTGGGCAAAACAAACTGCGGACCAAAGCGCTTTGCAAGCCATATCATCGTTTGCGCGCGCCAGCTGGGTTTACGCGGCGGGACTTGCGCGTTTAACTTCTCCAGTTTTTTCTCCCAGCCTTTGGCGTGTTTTTCTTCGCTTGCCGCCAGCCGCCTGTAGACTTCAGCCAGCTGCGGCTGCTTTTCAGATTCAGCCAGCGCGAGGTAGAGCGCCGCGCCGTCAATTTCTTTTTGGCGGTTGTTCAGGTATCTTTCAATATCTGCGTTTGACATTTGATTCTCCTGCGTAATAAGTGACAGTCGCCTTTTTTATTTTGCCTTCAACGCGTCCCAACCCGCATATTTTGCTTCGCCGCCAAGTTCCGCTTCGATTCTCAAAAGTTGATTGTATTTCGCGGCGAGGTCGGCGATGGTCGCGTCTTCGGTTTCGCCTGAGCGGTGCGAAGTGACCGCGCGCCAGCCTGCGCGATGACATAACTCGACGGCTTCGATGGTTTCGGTCAACGAGCCGATTTGATTCACTTTGACGAGCAACGCGTTCGCCGCGTTTTCTTGAATCGCTTTGCGCACGCGTTCGGGATTTGTGACCAGCAGGTCGTCGCCGACGATTTGGCATTTGTCGCCGAGGGTTGCGGTCATCAATTCCCATGACTTCCAATCGTTCTGCGCGAGTCCGTCTTCAATGGAGACGATGGGGTAGTTCTTGACCCACTTTGCCCAGAACTCGACCATTTGCTCGCCGCTCAATTCCTTGCCTTCTTTGCGGAGGTTGTATTTCTTTTTCTTTTCGTCGTAAAGTTCCGAGGCGGCAGGATCAAGCGCAATGGCAACGTCTTTGCCGCGTCCCGCTTTGAAGCCGGCTTTTTCAATCGCCGCGAGGATCAATTCGATGGCTTCGTTGTTCGCTTTCAGCGCGGGCGCGAATCCGCCTTCGTCGCCGACGAGCGTTCCGTATCCATGTTCTTTCAAAACGGATTTCAACGCGTGATAAATCTCCGCGCCCCAGCGCAGCCCTTCCGCGAAGGATGGCGCGCCGAAGGGCATCACCATGAATTCCTGCATGTCGGTGCTTTGCCAGTTGGTGTGCGCGCCGCCGTTCATAATATTCATCATCGGCACGGGCAGCACATGAGCGTACACGCCGCCGAGATAACGATACAGCGGCATCCCATAAGAATTTGCCGCCGCTTTTGCGACCGCGAGACTTACGCCCAAAATTGCATTCGCGCCGAGTTTGGATTTGTTGGGCGTGCCGTCCAATGCGATCAATTCTGCGTCAATCGCTTTTTGTTCGGAGGCGTCCCAACCAAAGAGCGCGGAAGAAATCACGCCGTTGACTTTTGCGACCGCTTTCGTTACGCCCTTGCCGAGATAGCGCTTCTTGGCGCCGTCGCGCATTTCCAGCGCTTCATGTACGCCCGTAGATGCGCCTGAGGGGACGGCTGCGCGTCCCAGTGCGCCATCCATCAAAACTACTTCCACTTCAACGGTGGGGTTGCCGCGCGAATCGAGAATTTCCAACGCCGAGATGCTTTCGATTGTTGTGTCCATTTTGAACTCCTGGGGTTATATGTGTTTGTATCTGTCATTGCGCGGCAATTCTACGACGATGTAGTGGATTGCTTCGGGCGAAAAGCGCCCTCGCAATGACGCGACGCAAGTATAATCGCAAATGATTGGGAGTATCCGCTTTGACTAATTCAACTTCTTTTGATCCGCGCGACAAAAAAACTTTTGTATTTCACGCGACGACGCTGCGTAAGATCGCGCTTCCTATTGTGCGCGCCGCCTTTTCGACTGTGATGGAATTTAATTTGGAAGGGCTGGAAAATTATCCGTTGGACGGCGCTGTCGTCATCGCCGCGAATCACGTCACGAATTTTGACGTATTCCCGATGCAGTTTGCGCTGCCGCGTCCGATTTTTTACATGGGCAAAGCGGAGCTATTCAATTTTATTCTCGACCCCCTAATCAGGAATCTTGGCGCGTTTCCCGTTTATCGCGGCGAAAAAGACGAATGGGCGATGCGCCACGCGGCGAAGGTGCTCGCGCACAGACAAACGCTCGGCATGTTCCCCGAAGGGACGCGCTCGAAAGGCAAGGGACTCAACGTGGCGAAAACGGGAACTGCGCGATTGGCGCTCGATGCGAATTGCCCCATCATTCCGATGGCGGTCGTCGGCACGGATATGTTCTTCAAAAAATTTCCGCGCCGCGCAAAAGTGACGATAAAACTGCTTCCGCCGATTTTGCCCAAGCCCAATGATACGCCGCTCTCGCTGACCGACCGCCTCATGTTTGCGCTCGCTTCTGGTTTGCCCGCTGAAATGCGCGGAGTCTACGCCGAAGTGCCGAAAGGTTTTGGCGGGTGAACTCAGCGCGAATAAAGACCTCCAAGTTCTTGAAAAACTTGGAGGTCTTTTTACTGCTTACGATTTACTTCTTCGCCTTTTCCTTCGCCGCTTTCAACAACCCCACAAACAGCGGATGCGGTCTCATTGGGCGCGACAAAAACTCGGGGTGGAATTGGCTGGCGACCATATAAGGATGATTCGCAATTTCTATAATTTCAACTAAATTTCCGTCGGGCGAAAGACCTGAAAACGCCATGCCATGTTTTTCAAATTCGACGCGATATTTGTTGTTGAACTCAAAGCGGTGGCGATGTCTCTCCTCTACGCGCGGAACGCCATAAGCGGCGGCGGCTTTCGTTCCCTTTTGCAGCGCGCATGGATATAAACCCAGCCGCATCGTCCCGCCCATATCGGTGACAGAGCGCTGGTCGAGCATCAAGTCAATGATGGGATTCTCAGTGCTGCGGTCAAACTCGGATGAGTTCGCGTCTTCAAGGTTGAGTACGCCGCGCGCAAAGTCAATGCTCATCACCTGCATCCCAAGACATAATCCAAGATAGGGGATTTTATTTTCGCGCGCATAACGCGCCGCGAGGACTTTGCCTTCGATGCCGCGCGAGCCAAATCCGCCGGGGACAAGAATCGCGTCGGAATTTTTGACCGCGTCCCAATTTTTATCCTTTTCAAGATCAACCGAATGAACCCAGTTGATTTCCACTTCAACGTCGTTGGCGATAGCCGCATGTTTCAACGCCTCGCGCACCGACATATATGCGTCTTGCAATTCGACGTATTTTCCAACCAGCGCAACTTTCACGGTTGGCTTCGGCTTGCGGACGTCTTCCACAAGTTTGCGCCACGGCTGCATGTTCGGCTTGCCCTTTGCCTTCAAACCTAATTTGGTTAATATCAATTCGCCAACGCCGAGATCTTCCAACATCAGCGGCACTTCGTATAAAACGCTTGCGGTGGTCATGGGGATGACGGAATCTTTTTCCACGTCGCAGAAGAGCGCGATTTTTTCGCACAGGCTTTTGTCCACATGTTGATCGGCGCGCGCGATGATGATGTTCGGCGAGATGCCGATGGAACGCAGCGCCGCGACGGAATGTTGCGTCGGCTTCGTTTTAATCTCGCCCGTCGCGCCGATGGTCGGCAGCCAGGTGACATGCACGAAGAGACAATTCTCGCGCCCCACTTCGTTTCGCATTTGGCGCAGCGCTTCGAGAAACGGCTGCGACTCAATATCGCCGACGGTTCCGCCCACTTCAAGGATGACGATTTCCGCGCCGGTTTCTTTTTCCACCAAGCGGATGCGGCGTTTGATTTCGTTGGTGATGTGCGGAATGACTTGAATCGTCCCGCCCAGATAATCTCCGCGCCGCTCGTTTGCGATGGTTTCCGCGTAGACCTGTCCCGTTGTGAAATTGCTGACGCGGCTCAAGCGGTTATCAATGAAGCGCTCGTAGTGACCGAGATCGAGATCGGTCTCCGCGCCGTCATCCAGCACATACACTTCGCCATGTTGATATGGCGACATCGTGCCCGGGTCGACGTTGATATAAGGATCAAGTTTCTGCACCGCGATTTTGAATCCGCGTTCTTTGAGCAGCAATCCCATCGCGGCAGCCGTCACGCCTTTGCCGACCGATGAAACAACGCCGCCTGTGAAAAATAAATATTTGGTAGTCATAGATTCTCCATATCCGCCCTCTCCCTTTGGGAGAGGGCAGGGGCGAGGGTTAAAAGTAATGGGGAGGGCGTTTAAGCCCTCCCCATTATGGGGTTACAAATAATGTGTGCGTAAGAATTTCTTTTTATTCATCCGACCAATTTCACTAAGTCTTCCGCCGCGCGCCGCATTTCTAAAAATATCATCCCCAGTTTGCCTTCCTGACGCGACATGGCGGTCAACACGGCTTCGTCGCCGATAGCGGTTAACACAATGGCGCCTTTATTGCCTTTGATGTAAACCTGATCCAAAGAGCCGCGTCCGAGTTCGCCTGAAATGCGTTCGCCGAGGCTGAGCATCGCCGCAGACATGGCAGACACGCGGTCTTCTTCTACGCCTTGCTGCAAAGCGGACGCCATGATCAAGCCGTCTACAGAAACAACGGCGGAAGCTTCAATATCGGGGGCGGCGGCTTGCATACTGCGAAGACGGTCTACCATTTGATCCGAACGTGATTGTGCCATAATTGGGTCTCCTGAAAGCGGGGTTGCCCCGCCATTAGTTTGGTTAGCGCCTAGAGTTTACCAGAAAAATATTCATTC
>JAQTWR010000209.1 GCA_028689195.1 Anaerolineales bacterium
GAAGGAAAGATAGGGGCGGTTGAAATTCTCTGTGGTTTCCAGCCCGAGCAAAAACGAAAATCCGCGCGAAAGATCGGTATAGGACGAAAAATCCGCGAGGATTTGAAGCGTGAATCCAATCCCGCCGACGAGGAGGAGAATTTTAGAAGGTTCGCCGATTTCAAAAATCTGGTCAACGATTACCTGAACGGTATTGGCTATCACAAGTTTTTTGAAAAACCCCATGATGAGTAAACGCCACGCGTTGTATAAGTTTTCATTTTGCCACGCGCGCGGCTTATAGAGCTGCGTCAAGAGTTTTTGCGGACGGTCAATCGGACCCGATAGAATCTGCGGGAAGAACGCGACATACGCGGCAAAGGCGATGAAGTCGCGGGTCGGCTGGAACGTTCCGCGTTGAACGTCCAGCAGATAGCCGATTTTTTTCAAGATGTAGAAGGAAAGTCCCAGCGGCAAGATGATTCGCATTAAGAAAACATCGCCGTTCAATCCCGTTCGATTTATCCACTCAGCCAGCGACGCATTAAAGAAGAAATAATATTTGATAAACGCCAAAAGACCGAGATTCGTGATTACGCCAATCCACGCCAGCAAGCGGGCTTTTGGTTTCCAGCGCGCCATGCCGAGCGCGAGGAAGTAATCTATGAGCGTGGACAGGAAGATGACGATAACATGCCATGAGGCGAGCCATCCATAAAAAATATAACTGGCGGCTAAAAGCAGCAGGTTCTTCCATTGGCGATTTTTCCCAAGCCAATATAAGGCAAGGAATACGGAAAAGAAAACGAGAAATTCGTAGGTGGTAAATCCCATTATGGATGTTCTTCTTGTTTATAGATTTTGACCAAAGATATTTTTTCGCAAGTCATGGTTGGATTTTATCAGACCTATTTGACGAGCGCCTTTAATTCGTCCGCGAGGATTTGCGTAAACGCCGTTTTCCCTTCCGCGTTGAAGTGCAGGTTATCGGAGAAGTACGCTCTTTCGATGCGCTTATCGTGGGCAAGGTCTAAAAAGGCGGCGCCGTTCTGCCGAGATAAATACTCTTTGAGCGATTGAATATACGCGCGCAACGCGGGCGGCTCTGAATCATATTCGGGATACGTTAAAGTTTTTGTGCGGACGAAAATCAGCGCGACGTTATTTTCCTGCGCCAGGCGAATCATGGCGGGCAGGAAAGATTTATCAATTTGCTTTTCGAAATTCATCGCGGCAGACGTGTACAGCGTTTGCTGCGAATCTTCCACTGCGCGATTAAGCGCGACTACGTCTACGCCTTGTTTGCCAAAAATGGAATTGAGCGCCTCGTCCGCGCATGGCTGGGGACAATTCAGCAGCGCCGACGCCGCTCCGTAGCGAAGCCGCCCATCGAGCCTTATGCGGATTTCCCAACGCGCGCTGTATAACGGGAAGTAGCGTTCCGCTATCTTTTCGGCGGGCGACATGTGATTGACGAACGCCAATTCGGTCGTTAGCGGTTCGCGCGTTCGAGCGAAATCGTCGAGCAGCTCGAAGTAGCGTCCCGTCGTGCGAAACGAGGGCAGCGTCAATACGGTATCGCGGAAGAGAATGACGACATACTTTGGCGTATGCGCGGATTCTAGAATCATGTTTTTCAGCGCCAGATACCAAACCGCCGAGGCGGAGCCGGGAATGCCCATGCTGTATGTTTCGGTATTTAGCAGCGACGTTAGTTGAGTTTGATCTACGCCAAAATATAAAATCGAATCGCCAAGCAACACGACGTCGGGCTTGTTTTCCGTGATCGCGTTGATATATTCCCTTTTTATGATCGGATCGAATTTAGGTCCCAACGTTTGCGGGTAGGGAATACCATAGCGGCTGGGGAGGATAAAACTGCCTGACAGCAGGAGGACAATTAAAATCCAGAGGTAGCGTGAAAGCGATGTTTTCAAATTCATAACGGCGTGATTTTACTCGAAACGCAAGCGACAGCCGTTTCGTAGCGGCTGTCGCTTGACGGTAAAGCGCGTTTTTCAAAACTTTTGGCGCGGAGCGTTTTAGGATATGCCCATTTCTGCCATAAATTTTTCGCGGTTGGCGGTGCGGGCTGTCTTTCCGCTGGAAGTTTTTAATATCCATTTTGCGCCGACGAGGTGGGCATATCGCAAAGCAACCGCCGAGTTTTTTGTGATGTGAACTCTTAACGCGTCGGCGATTTTCTGGCGTTCGGCTGCATCTTCGGTATCCACTTCGGCGACCACCACCACATCTTCCGTGCCTGTTTCTTCATCGAAGACCCCAAACGCAACCGCGCGCCCCGGATGAATGCCGTTCACTTCATACGCCATCGCTTCGAGGTCTTGCGGATATACGTTCTTGCCGCCGACGATGATCATATCCTTTTTACGCCCCGCGACAAAAACTTCGCCGTCTGCCATGTAACCATAATCGCCTGAAAGATACCATCCATTTTTGAACGCTTTTTCGGTGGCGTCGGGGCGGTTGTAATATTCGTTGAGCATGTAGTCGCTTTGCAGCGAAATCTCGCCGATAACCCTATCGGGCAGCATGTTCCCATTCTCGTCTAAAATGCAGATGCGCGTATTGGGAATTGCCTTTCCAGTGGACATCATTTTGATAGTGGGTTTTCCGTCTATGGGCGGGCGGGCAATACGTTCGCCGAGATAAGCTTCGCGGTCAATCTCGTCCACGATGGGAAGCGAATAATTTGGAGAAGTCTGCACGGCGGCGAAAACATTTTCAGCCATGCCATAGCTGCATTGCAGCGTGCTTTCTTTCAATCCATACGCGCGGAAGCGGTCAAGAAACATTTGATGACTGCTCCATTTGACGGGTTCGGACGTGTTAGTGATGATGCGCCAACTAGAGAGGTCTACGCCTTCAAGGTCGCGGTCGCGTAATTTGTGAGCGCAAAAGTTGTAGGCGAAATTGGGCAGCCAAGTCAGAGTCCCTTTATAGCGGCTGACCGATTGCAGAAGGCGGTACGGCGCGCGCACCCAATCGAAGGGCGAGGAGAGTACCAGCATCGTATTGGTCAATATAGGCATGATAAATCCCGCGATTAATCCCATGTCGTGGTACAGCGGCAGCCACGAAACGACGACGTCGTCTGCTGGGGCGAGGCGGATCGCTTTGCCGTACGCATCCAAATGGTTAAGAATTGCCTGATGCGAAAGCGCGACCCCTTTTTGCAAACCCGTTGTGCCTGACGAATGTTGCAGGAGGGCGGTATCTTCGGGTGCGCATTTAAGCCCCGTCAGTTGGTCGAATTTTGGTTCGCCGGCTTTTTCGACTCTGCTTGTGACAAAAACGCGGCGGACAGAATTTCCCTCTCTTATCGCGCCGCGAATTTCCTCCTCGAATTCAAGGTAGGTGACGATTGCAGCGGGTTTTGCGATTTCGATTAACGCGGCAAGGTCGGCATGGTAGCGCTCTGGCGAAAGTTTTTCGGTGAGGAATGGCATAATAGACGGAATTGCACCATGCAGGATGGCTCCCCAAAACGAATAAATGAGCTCTTCGCTGTGTTGCAAAATAAGAATGATAACTTCGCCCGATTGTATTCCAGCGGCTTGATAGGCGCGCGCATAATCGTACGCCCCCTCGACTAGCGTGCGGTAGGCAATTGGTTTATCTTCCCGCCCGGCATGTTGAAGAATAATGGCGGTGCGCTCGGGCGTGGATTGATAATGCCCTTGGATGATGTGTGAAAGCGTGGTCATTGACGCGATTGTATCAGACTGGCAAGTTGTTTGAGCGTGTCGTTCATGTTTTTCTCTCTTTCAATAATTTTTAAGGCGGCGTGATTTTACCGTATTCTACGATTCTGCCGACGCTATGTCAGAGATCTTAACGAACAACGCGCAGCGCATATTCACTACGGTATAATTTGCCCATGCTTGAATTGGTCTCGCTTCAACCTGTGGATTATCTCGCCGTTGGACATTTGGCGGCGGATGTTACTTCCAAAGGAAAGCAACTGGGCGGGACGGTAGCTTATTCCGCGTTGACGGCGCGCGCGATGGGGTTGCGCGTAGGGGTTGTAACCTCGTCGGGCGGCGACGCTCCTCTTGAAGCGTTGGACGGAATCCCGATTGTGAATGTCCCTTCTCAATTCAGTACAACTTTCGAAAATATAAAAACAGAAAACGGACGCAGGCAAATTCTTCATCATCGCGCCGCGCCGATTTTATTGGATCATATTCCGCAGGTTTGGCGCGCCGCGCCGATTATTCACCTCGCGCCTATCGCCCGCGAAATTGATTCGTCGCTCGCGGAAGATTTATCCAGTTCGATGTTGGGAATTACCCCGCAAGGCTGGCTGCGCGAATGGGATGATGAAGGTCGCGTCTCTCCGCGCCGCTGGGAAAATAACGCGCAGGTTTTGAACCGCGCGGGGGCGGTGGTGTTCAGCGTGGAAGACGTCAGCCGCGATCTTGAATATGTCGAAGAGATGGCGCACCAGACGCGCATTCTTTGCCTCACCGAAGGCGCGGCGGGCGCGGTCTTATATTGGAATGGAGACCGCCGCCGCTTTCGTCCGCCTGTGATGGATGAAGTGGATTCGACCGGCGCGGGAGATATTTTTGCGGCGGCGTTTTTCTCGCGTTTGTATCAAACCCGCGATCCGTGGGAAGCCGCGCGGTTTGCCACTCAACTCGCGGCGCGTTCGGTAACGCGAATCGGATTAAATGGAATTCCTACTTTACAGGAAATCGAAGCATGTTTGACGGAGGTATTACAGTGACGCGCGTTTATACGCTTGTGAATCAAAAGGGCGGCGTGGGCAAAACCACGACCACCATTAACTTGGGCGCGTATCTCGCGCAAATTGGTCAGCGCGTATTGGTTGTGGATTTAGACCCGCAAGCCAACGCCACATCCTGTTTGGGCGTGGATAAGTTGAGCGTGCAAGGCGGAACGTATGAAGCCTTGCTTGGCGATGAAAATATTTTTTCCTACATCTTGTTGAACGAGCGCTTGAATTTATCCATCCTTCCGTCTTCGCCGTCGCTGGCTGGCGCCGAAGTGGAATTGGTGGACGAACTCGCGCGCGAATCGCGGCTGCGTAAAGCGCTCGCGCAGGTTTCGGATCGCTATGATTACATCCTGATTGATTGTCCGCCTTCGCTGGGACTTTTAACCGTGAACGGTTTGATGGCGGGTTTGAACGGCGTGATCGTTCCCGTTCAATGCGAATATCTCGCGCTCGAAGGACTGGGTCAACTCACGCAGACGATCGAGCGCGTGCGCCAATTGCTCTTCCCTGAATTGGTTGTGCGCGGCGTGGTCTTGACCATGTTCGACAGCCGCACGAATCTTTCAACGGACGTCGTCGCGGAAGTGAATCGTCATTTCCCCGAACAGGTTTTTAAGAGCGTGATTCCGCGCAGTATTCGGCTCGCCGAAGCGCCTTCGTATGGCTTGCCCATCTCGGCGTATGCGCCCACATCCGTTGGCGCGGTGGCGTATGAAGCGCTGGCGAGAGAATTGTTGACGAGCGACGGCGCGTAAATTTAATCATGTTACGCGCCCTCACCCTACCCTCTCCCGTTGGAGAAGGGACTTCCTTCCCCTTTGGGGGAAGGGCTGGGGATGAGGGAGCGAAAAGGAATCAACTATGGCTCAACGAACAGGACTTGGCAAAGGATTGGAATCGCTCATCCCAACTGGCGGGAAGACGCCCCCCACGCCCGTACAGCAAACAGGCGGCGGAAGCGGCG
>JAQTWR010000210.1 GCA_028689195.1 Anaerolineales bacterium
TCCTCTCCCATCCTCATCACCGGCGCAAGCGGATTTGTCGCGCTGCATACCATTATTCAAGCGCTTCAGCAGGGATATAAAGTCCGCGCTACGCTGCGAAACCTTGCGCGCGAAACCGAACTCCGCGCAATTGTCGCAAAATTTGCGGACGCAAAAGACAATCTTGAATTTGTCGTTGCCGACCTCATGCAAGATTCAAATTGGGACGAAGCCATGCGCGGCTGCGAATACGTTCTGCACGTCGCTTCGCCTTTTCCGCTGTTCGAGCCGAAGCATGAAGACGAGTTGATTCTCCCCGCCGTGCAAGGGACTCAGCGCGTGCTGCGCGCCGCGCACAACGGGAACATAAAGCGCGTGGTCGTCGTCTCTTCGTTGGCTGCTGTATATTCCGGTCGCAACGGCGAGAACAGAATCTTCGACGAAAACGACTGGTCAATGGTCGAGAACAATATCGGCGCGTACGCCAAGAGCAAAACCCTCGCGGAGCGCGAAGCGTGGAACTTTATCAACGGCGCGGAAAACATCAACAAGATGGAAATGGTCGCGATCAATCCGCCGCTGATTTTGGGACCGATTCTCGACGCGCAAAACCATACGTCCATCGAGTTGATTCGCGTCTTCATGCGCGGAGAAGTCCCCGGCGTGGCGAAAATCAAAATGGGAATCGTAGACGCGCGCGACGTCGCATCCGCGCTTTTGTTGGCGATGGAAACTCCCGAAGCGGCAGGTCGGCGCTTTTTGTGTTCCGCCGCGACGCTTTGGTACAAAGAAATCGCGGAAATTCTTCGCAGAGAATATTCCGCGCGCGGATATAAGAAAATCCCGCGCATTGAATTCCCAAGTTTCGCCGTGCGCCTGATGGCGTTGTTCGACAAAAAAATCGCCGTCGTCATCCGCGATTTGGATTGGGAGTATGACATTTCGAGCGAGGAAGCGAAGCGCGTCCTCAAATGGAATCCGCGCTCGAAAGAAGAAGCCATCCTCTCGATGGCGGAGAGTTTGATCGAACTTGGGCTTGTGTAATCAGCGGTAAAATCATCGCAATAGAAAAGGAGAGAAAATCTTATGAACAAAAAAATACGCCTTTTTAATTTACTGGTTGCCGCCGCCTTATTGATTAGCGCGTGCAACCTGCCCGCCAGCGGCAGCGCGGAAAATATCGCAGGCACCGCCGCCGCGCAGACGGTGCAGGCGCTGCTCAGCGCCACGCCTATTGTCACGCCAAGTTTCACGTTGGCTCCCGTTACGCCGACGTTGACTCCCATTCCCTTGCCGGTCAACACCAATACGCCTATCGCCACCGCCACGTCGAATTGCAACGTCGCGCAGTTTATCACGGACGTGACCATTCCCGACGGCTCGATTATGACGCCCGGGCAAGTATTCTCCAAAAAGTGGCGCATCAAGAATGTGGGCTCCTGCGCGTGGAACGGATTCTCGTTTGTCTTCGACAGCGGCGATGCGATGGGCGGAGCCGCGTCTTCCGCGATTGCCGCGCTTAATCCGGGGCAGGAAGTTGACCTTTCGATTGATCTCACCGCGCCTTCTACGCCGGGAACTTATCGCGGTTATTGGCGTATCACTACAAACGCAAGCGTGCTTGTTCCCATTGTCAACGGCGCGCAGGGCGGCAGGTCTTTCTATGTGGATATTAAGGTGCAGAACGCGGTGACCACTACGCCCGTCACCCCGACCGCGACGAATACGTCTCCTGCGCCCGTGTTTGCGGTGACCGGCGTCAGCTTTACAAATTCCGGCGTGTGCGGAGGGTTTACCGCTACAGCCAGCGTGACCGCTAACGGCGCAGGCTCTGTGACCTATCACTTTGTCCGCAGCGACGGCGCTATTGACGGAGCGGCTCATGCTCCCATTGTCTTTGCCTCGGCGGGTACGCAATTAGCCGAGAGTTATACATGGACCGTTACGGCGCCCGGCACATATTGGATTGATATTTATATCGACACCCCCAACCATCAGCAATTCGGACGCGCCTCTTTCACTTGTCCGTAAACTTCAAAAAACAATCTTAATCAAAAATCTCCCTGCGGTTTTGCGCGGGGAGATTTTTGATTGGATGCGATAAATTACGATTACAATTACCGCCTGTTATGAAACAAAATTTTTCCCCAACCCATTTTCTCCAAACCGCCGCGCTGATTTTGCTCCTCGCGCTTGGCTTGGGCATCCGTCTCTTTGACCTGACCGACCCGCCGCTGGATTTTCACTCCACGCGCCAGATGCTTTCCCTGAATAAAGCGCGCGGCATGTATTATCAAACGCTGCCAAACGCAGACGCCGAACGGCGCAAGTTTGCCATTCAACAGTGGAAGTTTGCCGCCGAGGTCGAACCCGAATTTTTCGAGCGCGTCGTCGCCTTCACCTATCAATTCACAGGCGAACAAACCTGGGTGGCGCGCGTCTACTCTTCGCTGTTTTGGACGATTGCCGCGATATTTTTATTTTTACTCGCGCGCGAATTCACCTCCGCAAACGGCGCGCTCGCATCTACTGCGGTATTTTTGTTTTTGCCTTACGCCGTCCTTGCCAGCCGCAGTTTTCAACCCGACCCGTTGATGGTTTCGCTGATTGTCATTTTTTGGTGGGCGGTTTTTCATTGGGCGAAGAATCCAACATCCTATAAATGGGCGATCCTCGCGGGCGCGTTTGGCGGATTTGCAATCTTCATCAAACTCGTCGCGGCGTTCTTCGTCATCGCCGGCGGATTAGGCGCGCTGCTCGGACGCGAATCGCTTTGGCAAACCCTTCGCCGTCCTCAACTTTATGCGATGAGCGCGTTGGGCGTTTTGCCCGGCGCCGCGTACATTGTGTACGGCGTATGGATTTCAGGCTATCTCGGTCAGCAGTTTGGCGGACGGTTCATGCCCGCGCTTTTTCTCAGCCCCGCGTATTATCTCGGCTGGCTCGGCGTGTTGAATCTTGTCGCGGGCGCGGTTCCGCTTTTGTTTGCGGCTCTGAGTTTTTATTTCGTCCGCGAACGCGCCGCATTTCGTTTTCTGCTTGGATTGTGGATCGGATACTTCGTCTTCGGGCTTTACTTTAATTATCACATTTCCACCCACGATTATTACAGCCTGCCCCTCGTCCCGATCCTCGCGCTTTCGCTTGCCCCGTTATTTGACTTTCTTTTCGAGTCTTTATCTCGAACCGAATTTTACGCGAAGCGGCGCGCGAAATTCCTGCCCGTTGTGATTCTTGCCTTCGGGTTGTTTCTTGCGGTTTGGAATATCCGCGCCGACATGAAGGCAAACGACTATCGCGCCGAACCCGCAAAGTGGGCGGAGATCGGCAGCGTGGTCGGACAAGACGCGCGCCTCGTCGGGCTGGTGCAAGATTACGGGATGCGACTCGCATACTGGGGTTGGCGTCCCATGACGGCGTGGTATCGCACTGGCGATTTTTACTACCACGAGCATCGCGGCGAGCAAATCGAATTCGATAATTTATTCGCCAATGAAACCGCAAAACGCGATTATTTCATCGTCACCGATTTTGACGAACTTAACAAACAACCTTTGCTAAAAGAACGCCTCTCGAAATATGCCCTCGCTTTCTCTGGCGAAGGATATGCAATCTTCGACCTTCGGAACTCTAAATGAACATTCGTGATTTTCTAAAAACAAACAAACTCTCGCAAATATCGCTGGCGCTTGGCGGCGCGGCATTTTTCCTTTTAATGCTCGTGTATTCTTATCAAGGCTGGTTCACCCGTTACATGGCGGATGATTACTGCAACGCCGTCCTGTTTTCAAACGACGCGCTCGGCGGACTTTTTCAGCGCTACTTGACGGGCTTTGGCGGAAACCGTTATTCAAATATCTGGCTTGTCGGCCTCTCTGAATTTTTTGGCGGGATAAAAAGTATTCCATATTTGCCCGTGTTTCACATCATGTTGTGGGTCGTCGGTTTGATTTGGACAATGACCGAAATCAAAAAACTTTTGAAAGCCGATTGGTCTTTTGCAATGACCGTCTTTTTGGGATTGTCCATCGGCTTTTTCACGCTCATTCAGGCGCCTAATCTTTACCAGACAATTTACTGGCGTTCTTCCATGTCCACGCATTTTGCGCCCGTTGTTTATGGAACGCTGCTCGTCGCTTATTTGCTCAATCAATCGCGCAAAGCGGACTTGCAAAAACTTCCCTTTTTGACATATCTGATCGCTTTTATTTCCGCGTTCATCGTCGGCGGATTTTCCGAGCCAGCCGACGCGGTACAAGTGACCGTTCTGGCGCTGGCGCTCGCGGCGGTTTGGTTTCTTTGCAAATCGTCGGCGCGCAAACAAATCCTGACCCTGCTTTCATGGACATTGTTCGCGGCGCTGCTCTCGCTCGTGGTCATGTCCGTCTCGCCAGCCAACAGCCGCAGGTTGGGCAGCGACCCGCACAGTCTGGTGCAAGTTGTTCTTGATTCGGCGCTGTACGGTTATATATTTATTTATAAAACCGCGCTTGAACTTCCCCTGCCGACTTTCCTTTCTGTCTTTGCGCCCGCTTTGTTGATGGGATCGTATGCAAAAAACGAATTATCCAAAACGCAGAAACGCAATCTGTTGTTGATTTTCGTCGCGGCTTTGTTGACCGCGTATTTGCTCATCGTCGCCAGTTTTTCGCCCAGCGCGTTAGGACAGGGCTACCCCGTCCTGCGGATGCAATTCTACGCGCGCCTCATTATGACCATCAGCCTCATACTCGACGGCGCGTTGATTGGCGTATTGTTCTCGAAGAAACTATCCCAGCCTGTTTTGCAAATAATAATGGTCGGTTTATTTTTCGCGGTCGCTGTGATTTATCCGTTTAGGGCGGTTGTCAAAGCCTGGAATGAAATTCCAAGTTATCAACTCCGCGCCCAAGACTGGGACGCGCGCAACGCGCACATCTACGAACTCAAAGCGCAAGGACAAACCGATTTAACCGTCCTTCAATATGACGGCGTGTACGGCACGAAAGAACTCGACACCTATGAAACGCATTGGGTCAATAAATGCGCCGCAAAATATTACGGCGTAAATTCCATCCGCGCGATTTCGGATAAATAATGTTACGCGCCCTCATCCCCAGCCCTTCCCCCACTGGGGGAAGGGCTGGGGATGAGGGAACATATCGCGCAAGGTGAATAATAATGAATTTATCCAAATATCCAATTCTCGTCACGGGCGCGCATCGCAGCGGCACAACCTGGGTGGGGCGCATGTTGGCTTCCAACCCGCAGACCGCGTATATCAGCGAGCCGTTGAACGTTTGGCATCGTCGCGGAGTTTATCGCGCCGAAGTCAAACATTGGTATCAATATATTACGCCCGAAAACGAATCCCAATATTTCTCCGCGTTTCAAAATTTGCTTAACTTCAAATACCATCTCTTCGACGAAATCAAATCGCTGCGCTCGCGTAAAGATTTGCTCCGCATGGGACGCGACTTCGCGATTTTCACGAACGGCAAATTACGAAACCAACGCGCTTTGCTCAAAGACCCTTTCGCGGTTTTCTCCGCGCCGTGGTTCGCGCAAAAATTAAATTGCCGGGTTGTCTTCACGGTTCGACATCCCGCCGCGTTTGCCAGCAGTCTCAAGCGCCTCCAGTGGAATTTTGATTTCCACAACCTGCTCGCCCAACCTTTGTTGATGCGCGACCTCCTCGAAGTTGATCGCGCCGAAATGGAACTGATTCAGGCGGA
>JAQTWR010000211.1 GCA_028689195.1 Anaerolineales bacterium
TTCGTCCACGAGGTTTAAATCGGCGGCGGTGATTTTTTTCAAGTCGGCAGATTGCGTCAGTTTGTTCTTTGTCCCTTTGAGCGCTTCGGCAAGGAGATTCGCCCAATCGTCGTTATCGTCAATCAACAAAATATTTTTTGCAGTTCCCGTTTGCAGCGCTTCGCCGCCGACTCGTCCGCGCGGCATGAGCATGGTAACGGTCGCGCCTTTGCCCTCGGCGCTGACGAGGTTAATGCTGCCCTGCGTTTGCGAGACGACGTGCATCGCGGCGGGCAAGCCAAGCCCGTGATGAGCCGCGCCGCGCGTGGTGAAAAACGGCGACCAGATTTTTTCGAGAACGTCTTTGCTCATGCCCCCGCCGTCGTCTTCGATGACAATCTCAGACATGCCGCGCTCGTCCGAAAGCCGCGCGCCGACTTTGATATTTTTCGCGCCCGCTTCGACTGCGTTTTGGAAAATATTGCCAAGCGCGCGCGCGAGCTGCGTGCTGTCTGCGGTGACATACGCGGCGGCGGGGTCAATCGAAATTTTGAACGCGCCCGGCGCAATATCGCGTTGATGCGCGGCGGCTTGAATCACATCCGCGAGCAAAACGGGTCGCGGTTTCATTTCGCGCACCGCGCCAATCAACTGCTCTTTCACCTGAATAATTTGCGCGGCGCTTTCCGAGATCATATCCAAATCTTCTTTGAGCGATTCAAGGTCAATGCCGCCGCCGTTGACTTCTTCGCGCAGGCGCGCAACGGTCAACGAAATGGGAAGGGTCTTATTGCCGATCCAATGAATGGCTTCGGTGGACGCGGTGGTGAGCGCCTCGAAAACCTTATTGCGTAAAATTTCGCTGTGCGCTTCTTTGAGTTGGTCAATCATGTGCGCGTTATTGATCGCAACCGCAAGATGCTCCGCCATCGTAAGCAGCGTGGTCACATCGTCTTCGCTGAACGCGCGCTCTTCGGAACTTTGAATGGTCACCGCGCCCAATACTTTTCCGCCGTAAATAAGCGGCAGCGCCATTTCGGAGCGCGTGTGCGGCAAATGCGGATTTTTGAAATGCACGCGCTCTTCGCCCACGTCCAACGCAATGCGCGCTTCGCTCATAGCAATGCACGCGCCAATCATCGACTCTGTGCCGACTTTGAGTTTATGCCCTTCGGCAACCATCGCCTTGCCCGCCTTGCCGTATCCAGAACGAAGCACGGCGTATTCGCCGGCGGCGTCTACAAGGAATATGCCCGCATAATACAAACCGTAAGATTCGCAAATAATGTTTACGGTCTGCGGCAGCAATTCTTCGAGATCGAGAATGGACGTGACTTCCTTGCCGACGCGGTTCGCGGCTTTCAACAAACGCGAGCGGCGTTCCGCCTGGCGATGCAAATTTGAATTTTGAATCGCAATCGCGAGTTGATCCGCCATGGTTTGCAGCGCGTCAATATCTTCTTCGTGGAACGCGGCTTCTTCCACCGATTGAACGGTGAGCGCGCCGATAACATCGTCGCCCGCAATGAGGGGCAGAGCCATCTCGGAGCGCGTATGAGGCAGATGCGGATTTTCAAAGAAGACCGCTTCTTCGCCGACATCGAGCGCGATGCGTCCCTGCTTATTCGCAATGGACGCGCCGATCATCGAGTTGCCGCCCACTGCAAGTTTATGCCCCGCGTTGATCATCGTCTTGCCCGCTTCGCCGCGACCCGCTTTCAACACCGCATATTGTTTCGCGTCGTCGAGAAAGAATACGCCCGCGTAATAAAAACCAAATTCGTCGCAGATGATGTCCACCGTGCGCTGCAACAATTCGTATGGATCGAGAATGGTGGTGATGTTCTTTGCCGCGCGCGCCGCCGCTCTTAACAATTTTGCGTACCGTTGAATATCTGTTGTCATAGTTTCCTCTTTTTTAGTTGGAAGGTTAACAGGTTGGAAAGTTGAAAAGTTAAAAGATTAACTTGTAAACCTTTCAACTTTCAAATCCTCAAACTTGTAATATCTTCTGAATCAATTCTACCAAGCCCTGTTCGCGCCCTTTGACGAAGAACGCGCTCGCGCCGCCCGAAACGGATTCTTTGGCTTTGGTTACTTCGTCGTACGCGGTAAGGATCACCACAGGCAGGGACGCTTTTTGTTTTTTGAGGTCGGCAAGCAGGTCCAACCCCGCGCCTGTTTTGGGCGTGCCGTCAAAACTCGGCATGTTCAAATCCAGCACGGCGATATGAATCGCGTCTTTATTTTGCGCGAACGTTTCGCTGCCGCTCGCGCAATCCGACGCGGTGAACACATCAAAGCCCGCGCGTAAAAGCGTTTTTTCCAAACTGCGTAAAATCAATTTTTCATCATCTACTAAAAGCACCGTCGTCATTCGACCTCCAAATTTTTAATCTTGATATAGACCCGACGGGTTTTATAAAACTTGTCGAGTCTTAATTTCTTTTACAACTTCTTCGCAACCGGCAGGCGCACCGAGAACATTGCGCCTTTGCCCGCTTCGCTTTCCAATGAAATACTGCCGCCATGTTGATTGACGATCTGCATCACAGACGAAAGCCCCAAGCCCGTGCCGCCGCTTCCGCCTTTGGTGGTAAAAAACGAGACCCAGATCTTATCCTGAATTTCTTTCGGGATGCCGGGACCATTATCTTTAATCGTCACCAAGACAAATTTCGCATCCGCGTCGCGCCGCCCGTTGACGCGAATTTTCGGATTCGGCGTTTGCCCCAAAGCCTCCCACGCATTTTTGATTAAGTTATTAAAGACCTGCTCCACCTGGCGCGGGTCTACCATTGCGTTGGGCATATCGTCCGCCCACTCCATTTCAATCACGCCGTCCGGCAGCCCCATGCTTGCAACCGTATCCATGATCATTTCGCGCAGCGAGACGGGAACATCGTTTCGTTTACGCGCCGGTCCAATCAACCCCTCTTTGATGCTCAAAATCGTAACCGCGCTATTTTCGGCAATATCCAAATCTTCCATCAATGATTCTACGCTGACCAGCGCCCGCAAACGATTCGGCTTCATTGCCGACATTTCGGCGAGGAGTTTTTTCAAGTCAATATTTTTCGCTTCGGCTTCTTCTTTGATTGTCTCCAGCGCCGCGCGAATCGCCTCGTTGTCAAGTTCCGCTTCGTTGACCTGCGCCACGAGCGCGAGAATATAAAGCAGATCTTCGCGGACGCGCTTGACGCTGCCGGGAATCGGCGCGGCTTTGTTGCCCACCCAATGAATCGCTTCGCCCGTTGCCGTAGCGATCGCTTCAAACGTTTTCGTGCGGACAATTTCAGCCGTGGCCGCTTCGAGTTTGAACATCAATTGCGCGTTGTTAATCGAAATCGCCACTTGATCAGCCATCGCTTGCAGCGACGTAATATCGTCTTCTGAAAACGCGTTGAGCTGGTCGCTTTGCACGGTCAGCGCGCCAAGCGCGTGGTCTTGAACGATAAGCGGCAGCGCCATCTCGGAGCGCGTGTTCGGCAGAAACGGATTCTTGAAGCGCGAAGCCTCGCCCGCGACGTCCAGCGCGATCTTCGCTTGTTTTTTTATAATGGCGTTCCCAATCATGGATTTTTCATCCAAATACAGGCGATGATTTTCAGCCATCATCTTTTGTCCCGCCAAGCCGTATCCCGCGCGCAGAACCGCCCATTCGTTATCGTCGGAAATCAAAAAGATGCCCGCGTAGTAAAAATAAAATTCGCTGCAAATGATATTGACCGTGTGTTTGAAAAGTTCCTCGACGCTCAAAATGGAAGTGACCATCTGCCCGACGCGCGCGGCGGTTTCGAGCAAGCGATGTCTGCGCTCCAACATATTGAACATGCGCTCGTTTTGCTGCAACAAATGTTTGTTCTTCTCGACGGTCGCGCTCAACTGGCGGATATTATCTTCCAATTTCTCCACCAGTTCCTGCTGATAAGCGTGCAGATGTTTTTCCGCGTCTTCCAATTCTTCCACTTTGCCGTTAAGGTACGCGTCCATCTGCGCTTCAAAATCGTCGTCAATCGGCTTGGGGATAAATCCCACCGCGCCCGCCGCCAGCGCGCGTTCGCGCACGCCGTTGGCTAAATTCGCCGAAATGATAACAATGGGCGTCTCGGGCAAAATCTTATGCAGGCGCGTCGCGGCTTCGCTGCCCGTAATATTAGACAGGTTGTAATCCACCAAAATCAAATTGGGGCGCGTCTCTTCGGCAAGTTGAAAACCATCGAGCGCGTTGACGGCTTCGAGGATAACGTATTTATGCGAAAGCAAACGCCTCACCAACGCGCGGGATTCGTCGCTGCTTTCGATATAAAGAATCTGCGGAAGTTTTCGTGGGTCTATCATGGCTGCCTGCCGCGATGGTCGGCAATCCTTTGCGTTTCCAATCTGGCTTGCGCGATCTTGCCGACGACTTCGGCGGTGATGGGCGATTCGTTCATCACGCGGATGAAATCTGCGCGGGGAATTGTAATGATCTCCGCGGGTCCGCTTCCCGCGCGAACGTTGGCGACGGACATTCCGCCGTATGCCAGTTCCGCTTCGCCGAAGAAATCGTCTTTGCGTAAATTCGAGAGCGCGTATTCTTGATGATTCTCGTCGCGCAGAACGACCTCCACTTCGCCTTTGCGGATGATGAAGAAGCGTTCGTCGGGTTGATCGCGCGAGAAGATTGTTTCGCGCGGTTGATAGGTTCGCGCCTCGAGCAATTTCGTAAACTCAAGCATGTGACGGTGGCGCAACTGCGGCAGCGCGCGCGAAACGGCTTCGTCAATCAACTCGCCGTCAGAGATGATGATGTTGCGATGCGTGCGCGAAGTCAACGAAGGGTCGTGCGTCACCATCACAATCGTCTTTCCCTGCGAAACAAATCCTTCAAACAATTGAATGATCGTATCGGCAGAACGAGAATCAAGGTTGCCGGTCGGCTCGTCGGCGACAAGCAGGGGCGGGTCGCACGCCATAGCGCGGGCGATGGCTGCGAGTTGCTGCTGCCCCGTCGAAACGAGGACGGGGAGTTTGTTCGCAAATTTATCCAGCCCGACGAGTTTCAACAATTCCATGGCGCGCGCGGGGCGTTCGTCGAAATCGTACATATTCGCATAATCCATCGGCAGCATCACGTTTTCGAGCAGGGTGAGCATGGGCAGCAGTTGGAAGAATTGAAAGACAATGCCTAAACTTTTTCCGCGCCACAGCGAGCGCTGACTTTCGGTAACGCCCGCGTAAATATCGGTACTGTTGACAACCACTTGCCCGTCGGTGGGATGGTCAATGCCTGTGACCATGTTCAGCAAGGTGGATTTTCCGCTGCCCGATTTTCCGACAATCGAGACGAATTCGCCGCGATTGATGGTTAAGTTCACGCCTTTCAAAACGGTGAATTCTCCGGCGGCGTTGCTGAATTTTTTAACAACATCGCGCAGGGAAATCATCGCGGCGGGCGAGACAGATTGAAGGTCGGCGCGAGGCGCGGTCATCTCTTCCTCCTAAAAGTTCGATCGAGGTCGAGGGCAAGTTCCGCGTTTATTAATTCTCCATCGGCAATCGTCAAGGCGCGCGAAAAACGGCTGGCAAGTCCTACGTCGTGCGTGACCATGATAATGGTTTTGCCCTGCTCGCTGACGAGATGCTCGAACACGTCGAAGATGTGGTCGGCTGTGACCGAGTCGAGGCTGCCCGTCGGCTCGTCGGCGACGAGAATGTG
>JAQTWR010000212.1 GCA_028689195.1 Anaerolineales bacterium
AGACCCTTGCCACAGATTTCACCGATTTGCACGGATTTTTTTCAAATTAGTGAAAATCCGTGTAATCCGTGGCAAAAGAACTAAAAAACTGGTAAAGGTGGCAACTTGCGTTAATTATAACCCTGCTTACATATCGAGATGCGCCAACGGGAACTTTTCCCGCGCGCGATTCGTCAAAGCCATAAAACTAAAATGGAGACCCTATGAAACAAATCCTCTTTACGTTGATGAGCGCAATCCTGATGCTTACAGCCTGCTCCCCCGCTGCTACTGCAACGCCCGTCATAGACGACGGCAGCGTCATTAGCAGCGACGACGTCACCCCGCCGCAGCCCAACCCCAACCCGCCCAGCACAAATCTTCAGCGCGGCGGGGTTTACCTTGATTCGACGGACTTGCTTGTTCTGGAAAGCTATCCGCTGCAATTTACGCTCACGCTCAGGGGCAACCTGCCCACTCCATGCAATCATTTGAAAGTGGACGTCGCTCCGCCTGACGCGCAAAATAAAATCATAGTGGACGCATATTCGCTCGTTGACCCAAATACGATGTGCGCGGAAGTTTTACAGCCGTTCGAGGAGAACGTTCCGCTGGGAGGTTTTCCTACGGGTCATTATTTTATTTGGGTCAATGGGAAACAAGTCGCGGAATTCGACGCGTAAACCGTCAACGTTCAACATTCGACAACGGCTTGCCGATTTTACCCACCCGCGCATGAGTCAACTGGATCAAATCGGCGACGCGCAGTTGGATATCCAATCCACGTTGACCGCCTGAAATATAAATCTGCTCGTGCGCCTGCGCGGAAAAATCGAGCGCGACGAGGAATCCTTTGTTGATGAGCGCCAGCGGCGAGATTCCGCCCGCTTGTAATCCCGTCAACGCTTCGGCTTCGCGCTCGGTGGGCAGCGACATTTTCTTCTCGCCGAGAAACGCGGCGAGCGCTTTCAAATCCACGACCTGCATAGCGGAGATAACCGCCAGCACGGGTTTCTTTTTTTCGCGCGTGGTCACGATGGTCTTGAAGACTTGTTCGGCGGGCGCGCCGATGTACTGCGCGGCTTCCATCGCGCCGAGTTTTTCGGCGGGCAATTCGTGCGCGATGTAGCTCGTTTTATGCGCGTCTAAAAATCGGGTGACGTTGTTCGTAATAGGCATGTGACGTGAAATCCTGTACAATTATAAACACAACGAAAGGAGATTGACATGCCTGAATCAGAAGCCGAAAGACTAAAACGTCTGCGCGAAAGACAACTCAGAGACCGCGACCCGCTGGCGAACGAACGCAAGTTTCAACGCAATATTTCGATCAAAGAAAAACGGATGCAAAAACCGATTTCGCTCAAAGAAGATTGGCGCAATATTCCCCATGTCGTAAAAGCGCCGTTGTTTGCCTTCGTTCTTGGCATTATCGGCACAATCATTCTCGTGCGTTCATGGGATTGGGAGTATGCCGTTTATGTCGGCGCGGGAATAACCATCGGGCTGATCCTTTTCGCGGCGGTGCTGGGCAACGCGCTCGACCTGCGCGACAAGATCAAAAAAAATCTTCAATAAGCAAAGCCCATTTTTTATTCACTCCCGACAAACGCGGCGGCGCTCAAATCAAGAGGCTTGCGATAAAATAGGCGCATGAAGTCTACCCAAAGTTCTGCAACGATTGAAGACCTGCTTAAACGCCTGCCTGAAAAATTTACCGCCGCAGACCGCGAATTAGTGAAACGCGCCTATCAAGTGGCGGAAGAAGCGCACCGCGAACAGAAGCGACATTCGGGCGAGCCGTATATTATTCACTGCGTCGCGGTCGCAAAAATTTTATCAGAGATGAAAGTGCAGCCTGAAGTCATTGCCGCCGGCTTGCTGCACGACACGGTGGAAGATACTTCCATCACGCTGGACGATCTCAGCCGCGAGTTTGGAGATACGGTCAGGAATTTGGTGGACGGCGTCACCAAGTTGACTCACCTGCCGCGCGTCTCGCGCGGCGATCAACACGCGGAAGATAACGGCGCTGCCGAAGAAAATCATTCCGCGCCGGCGCTGCTTGGTCGCAAGGAAGATATTGTCTCCGAAACGTTACGCAAGACTTTCATCGCTATGGGGAAAGACGTGCGCGTAATGTTCATCAAACTCGCAGACCGCTTACATAATATGCGAACGCTCGATTACATGCCCGAGCATAAACGCAAGCGCATCGCTAAAGAAACGCTCGAAATTTTCGCGCCTGTGGCAAATCGGCTGGGCATTTGGCAGATCAAATGGGTACTCGAAGACCTTGCCTTTTCCTATGACAACCCTGAAAAATATAAGGAGATTGCGGGGCTGCTTGCCGAAAAACGACCCGAACGCGAAGCGCAGCTGGAAGAGATAAAAACGCATCTCGTAAAATTGCTCAAGAGCCATAACATCAAAGCCGAAGTCAGCGGACGCCCGAAGCATATCTATTCGATTTATAAAAAAATGCAGAAGAAGGGCAAATCGTTCGACATGGTGCGGGACATACGCGCCGTGCGCTTGATCGTGGCGGATGTGCCGTCGTGCTACGCCGCGCTGGGGGTCATCCACACCACATGGCGCCCAATCCCCGGCGAGTTTGACGATTACATCGCCGCGCCAAAAAATAATTTCTATCAATCGCTGCATACCGCCATTTTTTACGAAGACAAGCGTCCGCTTGAGATACAAATACGCACGCCCGCAATGCACATGAAATCTGAGTACGGCGTGGCGGCGCACTGGCGTTATAAAGAAGGCGGTAAAGGCGGCGATAAAAATTACGAGTCCTTCATCAGTTCGCTGCGTTCGATGGTGGAAATGGAATCGGAGGCGCGCGACGCCAACGAGTTTGTCGAGACCATGCGGCAGGATGTGTTTCAGGACCGCGTATATATCTTCACCCCGCGCGGCGACATCATTGACCTGCCCGTCGGCTCCACGCCGATTGATTTCGCCTACCATGTCCACACCGATATCGGACATAACTGCCGCGGCGCCCACGTCAACGGGAAAATGGTTTCGCTGGATCATAAATTAAAAACGGGCGACCAGGTCGAGATTATTCTGGCGCCGAAGCGCGGGGGCGGACCCAGCCGCGACTGGCTGAATTCGCATCTTGGGCTTGTGCAAACGCAGCGCGCGCGCGCCAAGATCAAGACATGGTTCAAAAAACAAGAGGACGACCTCAATCTCATGCAGGGGCGCGCCGCGCTCGAAAGCGAGTTGCAAAAACTTGGGCTAAACGAAAACGTCAACTTTGAAAAGATGGCGCGCAGCCTCAACCTGAAAAATCCAGAAGATATGTTCCTCGCGCTCGGCAACGGCGACCTGACGATCAACAAGGTCCTCAAGCAATTTGTGCAGGAAGAAGAAGCCGACAGCGACATCTTCAAAGTCAACCCGTCTGCCGCCACCGCAACCGCCACAGACGCAATCGAAGTAGTCGGGTTGAAAGGAATGTTATCGTCTATGGCGCAATGCTGTAACCCGACGCCGGGCGACCCCATCGTCGGTTACATTACGCGCGGACGCGGCGCGACCATCCACCGCCAGGATTGCCCGAATATTTTACAAACCAAAGAACACGAGCGTCTGTTGCGAGTGGGATGGGGGCGTTCGGAAAGAACCTTCCCTGTGCCAATCTACATCAAAGCGTATGACCGTCCGGGTCTGGTGAGCGACGTCTCGAACCTGCTGACGGATGAAAACATCAACATCACAGACGTCACGGTCAACATGACTGAAGCCGTCGCCAACCTGCGGTTGATCATCGAAGTAAGGGATATTACCCAACTCAGCCGCGTCCTCACGCGCATAGACAATCTTCCAAACATTATGGAAGTGCATCGCGTAAAACCCGGGTGATTTCCGATGCGACCAGCCGAAATCCTCAAGCGGAATATGCCGCTATTGATTTTCATCGCCGCGTTTATTTTCTACGGGATCAGCGCGGGATTAAAAATAACCGCCCAATCGCATACTCCCGATTATATATATCTAGCGCATTCCTTTTTACACGGCAAGACGAACCTGATCGAATTGCCCGCAGACACATTCGACCTGATCTTCTTTAAGGACAAATGGTACGTCATCGGCGGAATTTCCCCCGCGCTTTTGGCGCTGCCGTTCGTCGCTTTCTTTGGGATACAGTTCAGCGACGTTTTCTTTGGCGTTCTTATCGGCGCGCTGAACGCCGCGATGATGTATTCCCTGCTAAGCGTCTTTGTGGAGAAAATTTCCACGCGCCTCTGGCTAATCATCCTGTTTGCCGCAGGCACGGCGCATTGGGCGCTGGCGAGCGTCGGCTCGGTATGGTTGAACGCGCAACTGACCGCGTTATTATTTATGATTCTCTTCGTGCGGGAAACCCTGCGCGGCAAAGCGTGGCTGGCAGGATTATGGCTGGGCATGGCGTTTCTCGCGCGTCCGCCGATTATCACCGCCGCATTATTTTACTTATCCTATGTCGTCTTTCAGGAACGCGAATTTCGCTCTGTCTTAAGAAAGTTAATTCCGTTTGGCGCGGCGCTTTCTGGATGCGCAGCGGCGATGCTGGTCTATAACTACCTGCGGTTTGGCAACCCGCTTGAATTTGGATACGGGTATCTCATCGGGACAAAAACCCTAACCGACACTTATAACCTCAGCGGCGGATTTAACATCCGCTACATGCCGTGTAATATCTACGTCTCGCTTTTTGGAACGCCAAACATCAACCTGCACCCGCTGCCTACGGTCAACGAAGTTTGCAGTTATCTCAACCCAATTGCAGATACCTTTGGCAAAGCGTCCAGTTTCTTTAATCCGCTGGGGATGAGCATGTTCATCGCCACGCCTGCGCTATTTCTAATCTTTCGCGCCAAGATAAAAGACAAGTTAGTCCTCTCTGCGTGGGTTGGGACGCTCAGCGTCATCCTCCCTATTTGGATGTACCATGCTACGGGCTGGGTTCAATTTGGGTATCGCTTTATCACCGACTTCATGGTTTTCCTGTTTGTCCTGCTTGGCTGCGCCGTCAAAAGAGCGGGAAATTTGGAAAAAATATTAATTAGCTTATCGGTCGGCATGGGCGCGGTCGGCTTATACCTCACCTACTACGCGGTTTTCGGCTTGCTTTGGAACGAGATGTTTGTAGAAATGGCGCGTAAGATATATCACATTGTCTTTTGAGATAAGAGAAACTCCCGTGGCCTTCCTAAAGCGTAACAACCTAAAAATCACAGCGCTGTTACTCGCGCTCGTTTCCCTCTCTTTGCGTGTCATCGCCCTGCCGTACGAAAACTACGATCTTAAAGTCTTCAACCTCGTTTGGTATGAAACCCTTTACCAGCATGGAATCGCCCAAACGCTGGCGACGAATTTCGCAAACTACACGCCGCCTTACACATACTTCCTCGCGCTGGCAACCTTCACACGCGAATTCATCACGCCGCTGACCGCCATCAAATTAATCCCGACATGCTTTGACTTGCTCGGCGCGTTTCTTATCTACAAAATCGTCAAATTAAAATTTCAACAAGGTGATATTCCCTCCCTCGCGGCGGCGGTCTATTTCACAGCGCCGACCATCATCATCAACTCCTCGTTTTGGGGGCAAGCGGATTCGCTGTACACCGCCTGCCTATTGGCTTGCTTATATCTGCTGATGATCGAAAAGCCCCTGCCCGCCATATTGAT
>JAQTWR010000213.1 GCA_028689195.1 Anaerolineales bacterium
CGTGGTTCGTTCTCGGCATCCCCGGCGCGCTGGTGTTGGGCGTAGTCGCGGGGTTCTTCACGCTTGTACCCGATGTGGGTCCCTTTGTGGCGGCGGCGCTTGCGGTGGGCGTGGCGCTGCTCGAAGGCTCCAGTTGGATTCCCCTTTCTAATTTCTGGGTTGCGGGGATTGTTTTTCTCACCTATCTCATCCTCATCAATTTGAAGAACTTTCTTCTACGACCCTACATCATGGGGCGCAGCGTTCACATGAACGAGGGCTTGGTCTTCGTCGCCATTATGATCGCGACGATCCTCGAAGGAATCATGGGCGCGTTGTTGATTGTGCCGCTGCTGGCTTCGGTGGTCGTAATTTTTGAATACCTGCGCCGCCGAATCGTGGGTCTGCCGCCTTTCGACGACGGCGTCAGCCGTTTCGTTACGCCGCCTGAAAAAATCAAAAAACCGCGCAGTCTTGGTATTCGCAAACAGGAAAAACGGAAAAAAGATTTATGAAAATCACTTATTCAATTGTCGCGCCTATTTATAACGAAATCGAAAATTTACCCGAGTTGTACCGCCGCGTAAAAGAAGTAATGGACTCCTCAGGCGAAGCATGGGAGCTCGTCCTCGTGGACGACGGCTCGACAGACGGCTCGACGGAAAAAATCCGCGAGCTGGCGCGGACGGATAAAGCCGTGCGCCCCGTTATTTTTGCCCGCAATTTTGGACATCAGGTTGCCATCACCGCCGGTTGGGATTATTCGCGCGGCGACGCGATCATCATCATTGACGCGGATTTGCAAGACCCGCCCGAAACCATCCTCGAACTCGCGAAGAAATGGAAGGAAGGTTACGAGGTTGTGTACGCCGTCCGCGCCGAACGCGAAGGCGAGACGTGGTTCAAGAAATTCACCGCCGCCGCGTTCTATCGTCTCATCTACAGCATCACCGACGTAAAGATTCCCGTAGACACAGGCGACTTCCGTTTGATGGATCGCAAAGTGGTGAACGTGCTTAAGCAGATGAAGGAACGTCACCGCTTCCCGCGCGGCATGTCGGCGTGGGTTGGATTCAAACAAATCGGCGTGGAATATAAGCGCGCGGCGCGCATGGCGGGCGTGACGAAATATCCGTTCAGCAAAATGTTCCGCCTCGCGCTGAACGCCATCACGGGCTTTTCATATTTTCCTTTGCAGGTCGCTACCTACTTCGGATTCTTTTCGGCGGGCGTTTCCATTCTTGCAATTCCCATCGTAATTTATATGCGGATGACGGGCGCGGGCGCGTTCACGGGGCAGGCGACGACGTTGATTGCCGTGCTGTTTCTCGGCGGCGCGCAGTTGATTTCGCTCGGCATTTTGGGCGAATACATTGGGCGCTTGTACGACGAAGCCAAAGGCAGACCGTTGTATATTGTCCGCGACGCGCCTGAAGAGTAACGATCAGTTATCAGCGCCTCAGTCGTTGAAAGTTGACGTTAAACTTTCAACGACTTTTTTCTTCTCATCCCTCATCTTTCATAATTCGCCCTTTCCCCCATGACCTTCCTCAAAGACCGCGCCTTCCTGCGCGAAGCGCTCGCCATCGCAATCCCCATCTCGTTCCAGCAGTTGATTAATGCCTCGCTCAACATGATTGACGTGTTGATGGTCGGTCAATTGGGCGAAACGTCCATTGCCGCGCTTGGCTTATCGAATCAACTTTTCTTTGTATTCATCATTTTGCTCTTCGGTCTCACCAGCGGAATGGCGATTTTCACCGCGCAGTTTTGGGGCAAGCGTGAAATTGACCCAATCCGCAAAGTGCTGGGAATGAGCATTCTCATATCGTCTATTGTCGCGCTGGCGTTCACGCTCGCCGCCACGCTCATGCCGCGCGCCGTTCTCAGTTTTTACACCAACGACCTCGAAGTGATAGAGACCGGCGCGCGTTATCTTCGCATTGTCGGGTTTTCATATATTCCCATCGCCATTGCCACATCCTACATCGCGGCGCTGAGAAGTATTCAACTTGTGAAACTCACCGTCGTGGCGACAATCTCCGCTTTGATTTTCAAAACAACGGTGGGATATTTGCTCATCTTCGGCGTAGGCGGGTTTCCCGCACTGGGCGTGGAAGGCGCGGCAATCGGCACAGCCTCCGCGTGGATATTGGAATTGATTTTGCTCCTCATCCTCGTTTACGCCCAGAAGACTCCGCTCGCCGCAAACCCCATCACCTTCTTTTCATTTGAATTGCCTTTTCTAAGCCGCGTCCTAAAGACGGCAATGCCCGCGCTCGCCAACGAATTTTTTTGGTCGGTAGGCATCACAACCTATAACGCCATCTACGCCCACATCGGCACAGACGCAATCGCCGCGATCAACGTCAACGCGACCATTGAAGAACTTGGCTTTGTCGTATTTATGGGACTTGGCAACGCCTGCGCGGTGATGGTCGGGAATCGCATCGGCGCGGGCAAAAAAGATGAGGCGTACGAAATCGTCCGGCGCACCGTTATCCTCAGCGTTTCCGCCGCGTGGCTGGTTGGCTTGATGGTCGTTTCATTGCGCGGCGCGGTCGTCGGTTTATATCGTCTTTCCCCGGAAGGAACGCACAATGTCCGCATGTTGATGTTGATGATGGCGTGTACGTTATGGATTCGCATGTTCAACTTCTCGACGTTCATCGGCGCGTTGCGCGCGGGCGGCGATACGCGCTTCGCGCTCATCATGGAAATTTGCTCCATCTGGTTAATCGGCGTGCCCGCCGCGTATATCGGCGCGTTCGTTTTGCGCCTGCCCGTGTATTACGTTTATTTACTGGTGGCTTTGGAAGAAATCGTCAAAGCCTTTATCAGCGGCTGGCGCGTCAAATCGCGGAAGTGGATTCACGATTTGGTGAACATAAGCTGACGCGAATAATATTTTTTGTCGAATCAGTCACGCGGCAAAAATGCGCGGCGTGAATTCCCGCCGCCCAAATAATATTTTCCCCCGAACACAATACCGCCCAATTTTCCCGCGCCCGCCGCGGGATTTTTTCATTCACGAACAAGTCTGATAATTTTTGCGAATGACCGTCCATGCCCAGCGGGATGAAGCGATCTCCGCGCCGATATTTTCTTGCCTCAAGCGACTCCCCCAGCGTATCCGCGTCGAACCACGCTTCAAACGGATTCTCGTTTTGTTTAATTTCCCGCGCCTCGATATTTTCCGCGCGCGCGACGGTCAACGTCCAGCCGTTTGCCAATTCAATCGTCGAGGGAATCAAAACTTCCATCACGTCATTGCGAGCGGAGCGAGGCAATCTCCTTGACGTGTTGGAGATTGCTTCGTCGCTGTCGCTCCTCGCAATGACGGGAATTTGCGGAAAAAGATTCAACGGCAAGTCTGCGTCTTTCATGCAAACATAAACTTGATTTGATTCGCGGAACATATACAAACCGGATTTCAAATCCACCCTTAATCCGTTATTGCGAGCGGAGCGAGACGCTCCCCTTGGCGTGTTGGAGATTGCTTCGTCGCCGTCGCTCCTCGCAACGACATTGACCGCGCGATTCAACGCGGCGAAGTCTACGTCAATATTCGGGCATAGAGTCAACATGGCGCGTTTGATCAAACGACGCTGGAGTCCCGCCGCGTATTTGACGAGCAGGGAAATATCAAAAGCGACGAATCCGATTTGCGGAGTCGCGCAATCCCGCCACGCGACATCCGCCAGAGAATCTAAAAGATCAGAATCGTCTTTTAAGGTTTGCGACATTCTTAAAAGCGCTTCCTTGATTTTAGGGTTATAGGTTTCGAGCGCGGGAATTAATTGATGACGGATTTTGTTGCGCCGATATTCAAGCGAATCATTGCTGGCGTCGAACTGCGGATGAAGATGATGCGCGGCGCAATAGGCAATCGTTTCCCCGCGTTTCATATCCAGCAGCGGACGCGCGATGGGAATTTGCCCGTCGAATGTTTTGACGATTGCGCGATGCGCCATGCCTTTCAATCCGTCGAGCGAACTGCCGCGCAAAATGTGCATGAGAACGGTTTCGACTTGATCGTCTGCCGTGTGACCCACCGCGACGGCTTGCGCGTTTTTTTGCCGCGCAAGATTAAACATGAAACGATAGCGCGATTCGCGCGCGGCTTCTTCGATGGAAAATTTTTTTTCGTTTGCATACGCGCGGACGTTTGCGCTTTCGACGACACATTCGAGCGATAAGCGCGCGCAGGTTTCTTGAACCATTTTTGCGTCTTGATTCGATTCGTCGCGCAATTGATGGTCGAAGTGCGCGACGATGATTTTGTATCCCGCTTCGCGCAAAATATCCATTAGACACAAACTATCCGCGCCGCCGGAAACGCCGACAATAATGGGGCGTTCTTTTTGAAGCGCGCATTGATTTGCGAGAATGGATTGAATGTTTTTCATGGGGCGAATATCGCGCGGACTCCAAAGTCTCCAGACTTTGGAGTCCGCGTTAAAGTTGGTACAACTCTACCAGCACGCCGCCCGTGGATTCGGGATGAATGAAGGCGTATTTTTTTCCGTCGGCTGCGGCGCGCGGCTCTTCGTTGATGAGGCGGATGTTCTTTGATTTCAATTGCGCCAACATGCCTTCGATGTCGTCCACTTCGAGGCAGAGATGGTGCATCCCCTGTCCGCGTTTGGCGAGATATTTGGCGACGCCCGAATCGTCGCTGGTCGGCATGACGAGTTCCACTTCCGCGCCCGCGACGGGCAAAAACGCGACCCGCGATTTTTCGGCGGGGACGTCGCGCAGTTCATGTAATTCAATTCCCAAGGCGTCGCGCCAGAAGGCGAGGGATTGTTCCATATTTTCTACAACGACGGCAACATGATTGAGTGCTGTTATTTTTGGCATGGGGCGCTCCTGTGATTTTGAGGATGTCTGCGCCGATTATAGCCTTTCTCCGCCGCGCTAAAGCAAAAACGGAATCAGCATCGGCGTGGATTTTTTGTACGCCGCGTAATCCTCCCCGAATTCGCGGAGCAGTTTTCTTTCTTCAAAATATGCGCCGATGATAAAGTAGAGCGTGACGCCAATGTAAAAAACGAGCGAGTTGTCGCTCATGGAAGGAGCGAGCCAGAGGAAAAGCAAACTAAACGTATAAATTGGATGGCGGACGAATTTATACAATCCGCTGACGACGAGTTGGTCTTTTGCGTCTTCTTCAAATAACTGTTTGAGACCCGCGAAATGCAGCGCGTCAGTTTGGAAGACCGCAACGAGCAGCATAAAAGCCGCCGCGCCTTGCATCGCTCCCATGACGTAATTCCACGGGGCGGGGACTGCATATAGAATTTTGCCGGGTAATGTTGCAACCAGAGCCATGACGGGAAGAAAGGTCAACAGCGCGAAGCCGTTGTAAAGCAGGCGATAGAGTCGCATAAATCTGCCGCCGAAAATTTGCGCGGCTTTTTCTTTGAGCGCGAGCGAGGCGGTCAGCGAGTGGACGAATCCCCAGACGGTCATGGCGAGAAGAATGTAGATGATGTTCATGTAGGTTTCCTTAAAAGAAAAGACCTGACAGGTTTTAAGAAACCTGTCAGGTCTCATTTATATGGTGGTGGTCTTTTATAAATGATGGTATAAAAGCGAGATGATTAGCAAAACAGTTGTTTTTCACTGCCCTGAATGCAATGGGACGAATGTCGTCAAGAACGGGAAAAATAGCGCGGGTAGTCAGCAG
>JAQTWR010000214.1 GCA_028689195.1 Anaerolineales bacterium
CCTCTCGACCAGATACGATCCCTTCGCCGCCGCCTGCCCTGGCAGGTCTTCGCCAATGATGACATCCAGCGCCGCGTTTGCCGCCGCGCACGAAAGCGGATTCCCGCCAAAGGTCGAGCCATGCACGCCAGGCACGAGGTTCTTGACCTTTTCGCCAATCAACACCGCGCCCATCGGAACCCCGCCCGCGATGGATTTCGCGCAGGCGAGCAAATCGGGCGTCACGCCAAAATGCTGGACGGCAAACATCTTGCCCGTGCGCCCGAATCCCGTTTGGATTTCATCAATGATGAGCAGCGCGCCGCGCTCGTCGCAGATTTTTCTCGCGGCTTGGATATATTCGAGTGAAGCGGGATACACGCCGCCTTCGCCCTGCACCACTTCGAGAATCACCGCGGCGGTTTCATCGTTCACGGCTTTATCCAACGCTTCGATGTTGTTGTACGCGACATGCGAAACGCCGGGCAAAAGCGGCTCGAAGCCTTCGCGATATTTTTTGTTGAACGTCGCGGAAAGCGAGCCGTAGGTTCGTCCGTGAAAGGCGCGCATGGCGGCGATGAAATTTTTGCGTCCCGTAGAAATGCGCGAGAATTTGAACGACGCTTCGACCGCTTCTGTTCCCGAGTTGCAAAAGAAGACGCGATCCAAGCCGGGAACGAGCGCGGTGATTTTTTCCATCAGCATGGCGCGTTGGTCGTTGGGAAAGGACTCGAACAACGTGATGAGCGTGTTCGCCTGCTTGTATAACGCCTCGGCAATTTTCGGATGCGCGTGACCCAAGTTCGCAACGCCGTGACCCGACGAACAATCAATATATTCATTGCCATCCACATCGAACAACGACGCGCCCTGTCCGCGCACGATGGTCAGCGTTTGTTTGGCGTACACGCCAGAGGTGTGTTTGTTTTCGGTATCTATAATTTGTTGTGTGTTCATTCGATCACCGTTCCGTTCCCTGCCAAAGCATTGGATATAGGATTTTGGATTCGTCCATCCGCGATGATGACGCGCTTCACGCCGCCCTTCAGCGCTTCTTCCGCGCCGAGGACTTTCTTCTTCATCCGCCCTTGCGCGGATTCGCTCGCCGCCGCAAGTTGACTCTGCGTCAGGTTTTTGATCAGCGTAGATTCATCGGGGAAGTTTCTCATCAACCCGGGGACAGCCGTGAGCAGCAAAAGATTTTCGGCTTTCAACGCAGATGCAACCATCGCCGCCGCGCGGTCTGCGTCCACGTTGAGCGCTTCGCCTTTTTCGCTGACCGCCACAGGCGCAATGACGGGCATATAGCCCATATCCAACAACGCCATTAACAATTTACCATTTACGGTTTCTATCTTGCCCGTGTAATCGTCGCGGATAATTTTGCGCTTGCCGTTCTCCACGCTTTGAACCGACTCTTTGCGAATGGCTTGCATTAATTTGCCGTCGAGTCCGCACAGACCAAAAGCGTTGACGCCCAGCATTTGCAGTTGTTCAGTGAGCAATGAATTAACTTTCCCATTCACCGCCATCAAAAAGATCTCCAGCGTTTTGCGGTCAGTGTAGCGCGAGGTATACCCCGAAGGCGAAGTAATCATCTTTGGCGGAGTTCCCAGCCCTTCGCCAAGCGCGTTCGCTTCCGCCGAACCGCCATGCACGAAGACAAGGCGCCTGCCCTGATTCAGCAAATCCGCTGCGTCTTTGCAGATGGCAGAAAAATCCACGCCGTCTGTTCCGCCGAGTTTAACCACCGTAATAGAAGTATCAGTTAACATAATTCCTGTTCCTAATTCTGAAAGGATGAAGGATGAAATATGAAGGATGAATTTTTGTTTCAGTTTTCATCCTTCATCCTTCCGCCTTCATCCTTATATTGGGTGCAGCCCCGCAAACTCCAGACCCAGCGTTTCATCCCAGCCCATCATCAAATTCATACACTGAACCGCCGTGCCAGACGCGCCCTTCATCAAGTTGTCAATCGCGCACATGGCGACGATGTGACCGTTGGACTCGTCGAGTTCAAAGCCGAGATCGGCGTAATTCGAGCCGGCAAGGATTTTTGGTTCTGGCACGCGATAAATTCCGCGCTGTTCGCGCACCACGCGCACAAAGGGATTTTCATTTGCGACGGCGCGATACGCCTTCCACAAATCTTTTGTGGCGACGCCAGATTTAACTTTCGCGTGAGCGGTCGCTAAAACGCCGCGCACCAAATCCACGGCGGTCATGGTGAGCGAAACGTCTTTCACGCCCATTTCCTGAATCACTTCCGCCGTGTGACGATGACCAAACGCGGAGAATGTCCGAATCACATTGGCGCGTTCCGCGTGCAGCGAACCGGAATTTCCTTCCGCGCCGCCTTCGGACGAGCCGACTTTTAATTCCAGAAAAATTGGGGAGGATAAATCCAGCAAGTCCGCTTTGACGAGGGGCAGCAGCGCGAGATTGCTCGCGGTGGCGTTACACCCCACGCCGCTGATATAACTCGCGGACGAGATTTCAGCGCGATGCAGTTCGGGCAGTCCATAAACAAATTTGGATAACCATTCGGGCGCGGCGTGTTTTTCGCCGTACCACTTCGCGTAAAAATCCGCGTCGCGCAAACGGAAATCCGCCGCGAGGTCAATGATTTTCGCGCCGAGTTTTGCATATTCTTCAATATGCTTTTGCGCCTGTCCATGCGGCTGCGCGAGGAACAAAACATCAACGGGTTCGAGCGCGGCGGGGTCTACAAATTTGAGTTGAGTCCGCTTGCGCAGATTCGGGTGAACTTGATACACGTACTCGCCCAAATGCGAGCGCGAGGTGACCTGCTTGAACTCAACATTGGGATGCCCCAGCAGCAGGCGAATCAACTCGCCGCCGCCGTATCCCGAACCGCCAATAATGGAAACGGTTGTTTTCAATTCATCATTCATAATTCATCCTTCATCCTTGCGGTCTCCACCACATACTCCACAATCTCGCCCGCAATATCCACGCCGCTGACGGGCTGCATGGTGTGGAATTCCCTCGTGTGATTGATTTCATTGACCACGAGTCCCTTTTCGGGATGTTCGACCAAATCCACCGCGAGGACGCCCCCGCCGACGGCTTTTGCCGCGCGCAGACACAGGTCTTCGATTTCGGGCGTGATGGGACACAACTCGCCTTCGCCGCCGCGCGCAGTGTTCGTAATCCAATGTTCCGACTTGCGGTACATGGCGGTCAATACGCGGTCGCCGATTACAATCGCGCGGATGTCGCGCCCGGGTTTGGCGATATATTCCTGAATATAAAACACCGAATGTTGCACCGAGCCAAGCGTAGCCTTATGTTCCAGTACCGCCTCCGCTGCGTCGCGGTCATTGACCTTCGCCAGCAACCGCCCCCATGAACCGACCACAGGCTTCAACACCACAGGATAGCCAAACGCCTCAATCGCTTCGAGCGCGGCTTCGGGCGTGAACGCGGTGGCGTTATGCGGCTGCGGGATTCCATAACGGGCAAGCGCGGCGCTGGTCATCAACTTGTCGCCGCAAATCTCCGCGACCGAGGCGGTGTTCACCGTCGGCACGCCAAACGCATTCAGCAGGCGCAGCGCGTACAATCCGCTGTTGTAGCTGATGCTTCTTTCAAGCACCGCGTCATATTGCTTCCAATCGTCGGGCTTGTCCAAATCAAAATGAATCGCGCGGTCGTCGAGTCGATCATAGTCAACGCCGCGTTTTTCCATCGCGCCGAATATCCATTTCTCTTCGACGCGCACGCGGGAATATAGAACGCCAATCTTTAATCGTCTTTGCATAATGTTCTCCGTAGGAGCGGGGTGACCCCGCCCCTACAAAAATTTATTCACCCCAATCTTCCTGTTCCATCGGCGCGAGTTGCACGGCGGCGGGGTCAACGGACGTGACTTCGAGGTCAACGCCGCAATCAGAGCAGACGATGATTTCGCCGACTTCGGTGTTGGCTTCCAACGTAATTTCGGCTTCGCATTCGGGACAAGTTACTGTAGACATGATTTTTTCTCCTTGTATTGGAGTCCGAAGTCTCCTGACTTTGGACTAAGATTTTTCAAAAGACAGGAGCCGTTTGACTCCGTCTAATTGCATTTGGACGGCTTGCAGACTCGTGCCGCCAATCGCATTTCTTTTTTCGATGGATACCAGCGGGTCGAACACTTGATACACGTCCGCTTCAAACGCGGGGCAAAGGGATTGATATTCTTCGAGCGATATTTCCTCCATCCCGATTTTTCGCGGAGCGTCAAGCGCGGCGCGGACTGCTTTCCCTGCGATGGAGTGAGTCTCGCGGAACGGGATTCCCTTGCCCACGAGATAATCCGCGAGGTCGGTCGCCATCATGGTCGAGTCAATCGCCGCGCGCATTCGCTCAGGTTTCGCGGTGATTGTCCGCAGCGCGCCCGCCATCACGGGCAGAATCGCCAGCAGCGTATCCGTCGCGGCGAACACGGGCGCTTTATCTTCCTGCAAATCTTTATCGTAAGTGGAGGGCAATCCTTTGAGAGTCGCCAGCAGCCCCGTGAGCGAACCCAGCAACGCGCCAGATTTTCCGCGCGCGAGTTCAAATACGTCGGGATTTTTCTTCTGCGGCATGAGACTCGAACCCGTCGAGAACGCGTCGGAAAGTTCAAAGAAGCCAAATTCCGCGCTGGTGTATAAAACGATTTGCTCCGCGAGTTTGCTGAGGTGAACGCCGATCATCGTCGCGCAGAATAAATATTCGGCGGCGAAGTCTCTATCGGAAACCGAGTCGAGGCTGTTTTGCGAAGGCTCCGCAAAGCCAAGCGACTCGGCGAGTTCGGCGCGATCTACATTAACAGGGGTTCCCGCCAATGCGCCCGAGCCAAGCGGAAGAATTGAAACGCGCGCGGTTAAATCTTTGAGGCGGGCGCGGTCTCTTTGCAGCGGATGAAAATGACTCAGCCACCAATGCGCGAGCAGAATCGGTTGGGCGCGCTGGAGATGGGTGTAACCCGGCATGATGGCAAGTCCCTCACCCTTGCCCTCTCCCGTTGGAGAAGGGACTCCCTTCCCCCCTGGAGAGAAGGGCTGGGGATGAGGGATTGCGTTTTCTGCCTGCTCGACCAATGCGGATTGAAGATTGATCAACGCAGAATCTAATTCAGGAATTGCGCCTAACATCCACAAGCGGAAGTCGGTGGCGACCTGGTCGTTGCGGCTGCGCCCCGTGTGAAGTTTGCCAGCGGTCACGCCGATGAGTTCGGTGAGTCTTCTTTCGACGGCGGTGTGAATGTCTTCATCAGACGGAACGAAGACAAACTCGCCCGAAGAGAATTCTCGCTTAACAAGATTCAATCCGTGGACGATAGAGTCGCGCTCCGCGTCCGAGAGAATACCCGCGCCGTGTAATCCATTCGCCCACGCAAGACTCCCGTCCACATCTTGAATCGCCATGCGTTGATCCACAGGCAGCGAGGAATTCAAATCCCATGCTTGTTCGTTTAATTTTGTTGAAAAGCGTCCGCCCCAGAGGGTCATAACAACTCCTTCTTCCGTCATTGCGAGCGTAGCGAAGCAATCCCTAATGCCTGAAGATTGCTTCGTCGCTCCGCTCCTCGCAACACTTGCACCAGCACGCAAGTGCAGGTGTGACGT
>JAQTWR010000215.1 GCA_028689195.1 Anaerolineales bacterium
GGGGCGCGGCGGGTTTTATCGTCAAGCCCGTAACCTTTGAAAACCTAACCAGAGTCGTCAAGACGCTGATCAAGTATTGGTTCGAAATCGTCGAACTGCCCGATAATACGATAAACAAGGGAAGCCGATAAATGAACGCCAACCTAATCCGCGTCCTGCTCATCGAGGACGATCCCGATGACGCGCTCTTATTAAAAGAGTCTCTTGCAGAAGCCAACGCAATTAGGGTAAAACTAACCCATGCCGACCACCTGTCCGAAGGATTGCAACGCATTGCCGAACAAGAATTTGACGTTGTGTTGCTGGACCTCAACCTGCCAGACAGCCGTGGTTTGGACACATTAAATCTTTTGCTGCGCCAAGTAGCCGCCACGCCCGTAGTGGTGTTGAGCGGATTAGCCGACGATGAGACCACCCTTGAAGCGGTAAAGATGGGCGCGCAGGATTATCTGGTCAAAGGCGAGATCAACGGTCCAATGCTGGGGCGCGTGTTGCACTACGCCATCGAACGCAAACGCGCCGAAGCAATGCTGAAATCCAGCGAAGACGACCTGAACCGCGCCCAGTCCGTCGCCCACATTGGAAGTTGGAAATTGGATATTCCGCGCAACGTATTGCAATGGTCCGATGAAACCTACCGCATCTTTGGAATCGAGCGCGGCGCGGCGCTAACCTATCAAATTTTTCTCGATCATGTGCATCCCGACGACCGGGAAAACGTTAACCGCGCCTGGCAAATTGCGCTGGAAGGCGCGGAATACAACATCGAACATCGCATCATAACCAGGCAGGGAATCGGCTGGGTAAACGAACGAGCCGTAATTGATTTTGACCGCTTAGGCAACGCTATTTTAGGCACAGGAACCGTTCAGGATATTACGCAACGCAAACAGGTCGAGGCTGAAATTTTGGCGCTCAACGCCAGCCTAGAGCAGCGCGTGGCGTTACGCACCGCAGAACTGGAAGAAAGCAACCGCGAATTACAAAAGGCGAAGGAAGCAGCCGAGCAGGCTAATCGCGCCAAGACTGAATTCCTCTCGCGCATGAGCCACGAGCTGCGCACGCCCCTGAACGCCGTGCTTGGCTTTGCCCAAGTGCTAGAGATGACGAGTCTCAACGAGCGCCAAAAAACGGATATCGGTCATATTCACACTGCCGGAAAGCACCTGCTCGACCTCATCAACGAAGTGCTGGATATTGCCAGAGTGGAGGGCGGGCGGTTAAGCATCTCGCTGGAATCGGTTGCGTTATACGACCTCGTATCCGAAACGCTAGACCTGATACAGCCTCTGGCAAAGCAGCGCGGTATTCAAATCGCATCCGTCCAAATTGCCGAACAAACCGTGAAAGCCGACCGCCAGCGTCTCAGGCAGGTTCTGCTCAACTTATTGGGAAACGCCATCAAATACAACCGCGAGCAGGGTACGGTAACGCTTACCTGCGAAGCGAGACCTGAAAACTATCTGCGGCTCAACGTGCGCGATACGGGACCCGGCATCGCGGCGAATATGCTGGAAAGAGCCTTCACGCCCTTCGACCGATTGGGCGCGGAAAAGAAAGCCGAAGTGGAAGGCACGGGCTTGGGGCTGGCGCTTTCCAAACGGTTGGTCGAAGCGATGGGCGGCGCGATCGGCGTAGAAAGCGTAGTCGGCGAAGGCAGCGTTTTTTGGATAGAATTACCTGAAATAAAGAAGTAGACTCTTGAATAGAACTCTTGCACAAGTCAAAAACAAACGAACCTTCGCCACAGATTTCACGAATTCGCGCTGATTTAAAAAATCCGCGCGACAAGCTGCTTTTGCATGAAAGAGAAATGATATGACTGCCCCGTTATCCTTTGCCGCCCGTCTGCGGCGTCAACTTATCGAACCGCACCCCGCCCTTGAACCAGAGAGCCAGAGCAGGGCGCGTCTGCTTTCGATTCTGCTCCTCAACCTGCTATTGGTCACAATAGTCTACGAGCTCTGGTATTCCACTGGAACTCCCGTACTGGGTCGCGCTATATCTAACTCAAAGCTCCTATTCATCATAGGCGGACAGGCTTTTCTGTTAGTCACGTACTGGCTGAGCCGCACCCGTTATTATCAGTCGGCAGCCGCGTTCTTTGTGATTATCTCCAGCGCCGCCATGTACGTCAGCGTTATCTTATACTCGCATACCGAGCTGGACAGCGCCTGGCTCTTATTGGGCTTGCTTACATGCAGCCTGTTTTTTTCGTCCCGCGTGACCCTGTTTTTATTACTAGCCACTTGCATGGGCGTTCTGATTAAACCCCAAATTGCGCCCACCTCGCCGTGGTTTCACATCGAAGACACTGAGTTTTTTCTCATCAGCATGGGACTGGTCATCGTCGGCATTGCCGAAGTGCGCCAGCAGGATGCCCGGCGGCTGGAAGCGCAAGCCCGCGCGCTGGCGCGCCACACAAAAACGATGGAAGCCCTCTACGCGACCTCGCTGGAAATCAACTCGCAGCCCAATATCCCCACCCTGCTGAACACCATCACGCAGCGGGCAATGGAATTGCTCGACACGCACAGCAGCGGACTCTACCTAGTGAGACCCGCCGAACAAATGCTGGAGTTGGTCGCCGGCTGCAACCTGCCCGAAGAATACATGGGCGCCAAATTAAAAATAGGCGAAGGCATTTCAGGCAGAATTGCGCAAACGGGACAACCTCTGGCGGTAGAAGATTATCAGCGCTGGGAGGGACGTTCCAAAATTTACGAAAACACAGACTTCCGCCGCGTCTTGGGCGTGCCAATGAAAATCAGCGGACAGGTCATCGGCGTAATCAACGTCACCGACAACCAGCGCAACAAACCGTTTAGCGAAGCCGAAATTCAACTGCTAAACCTGCTTGCAGATCAGGCAGCTATTGCGGTGGAAAACGCGCGCCTATACGAAAAAGTGCAAAAACACGCCGAAGAACTCGAACGGCGCGTGGCAGAGCGCACCGAGCAACTCGAAGAGACAAACCACGACCTGCAACGCGCCCTGATGGCAAGGCAGAAATTCCTAGCCCGCGCCAGCCACGAACTGCGCACGCCGCTCAACGCCGTTCTTGGCTTCGCGCAAATCATGGAGATGGATAATCTCGCGCCGCGCCAGAAAACCAGCGTCCAGCATATTCTCAAAGCGGGGCGCGCGCTGCTCGACCTCGTCAACCACCTGCTAGACCTCACCAGCCTCGAAACGGGTCAAATCAGTTTTTCGCTGGAAGCGGTAGATCTGTGCGAAATAATCGGCAAATCCATTGAACTAATGCGCCCCCTAACCGCCGAGCGGAATATTCAACTGCGCGCCGCACCCCCGCCCGCCGAAGCGCGCGTCCGCGCCGACCCGCGCCAACTGGAGCAAATCATCCTCAACCTGCTCTCAAATGCGATTAAATACAACCGCGACGGCGGCTCAGTAACGGTGGACTGCGAAGCGCGCCCAAATAACCGATGGAGAATCAATATCCGCGATAGCGGCGCGGGACTTTCCGCCGAGCAATGCGCGCGGCTCTTCATCCCCTTTGACCAAATCAACGCGAACCCCGCCCCAGAATCGGGCGCGGGGCTTGGTCTGCCGCTTTCCAAACAGTTAGCCGAATCTATGGGCGGCAACGTCGGCGTAGAAAGCGTTGTCGGCGAGGGAAGCGTTTTTTGGGTGGAACTGCCGCGCATAGCAACGGCAAAGGAAACGCCGCAACTCTCCGCGAATACGTCGGCTGCCGTCTCCGCGCCAAACCGCGTTGCGTTATACATCGAAAACAATCCCGCTAATTTACAATTAGTGGAACAGATTTTGGTTTACCGCCCTGAAATCAAATTGATAGCCGCCATGCAGGGACGGCTGGGGCTGGATTTGGCGCGCGAACACCAGCCCGATTTGATTTTGCTCGACCTGAATTTACCCGACCTGCCCGGTTCGGAGATTCTGCGCGCGCTTCAATCCGACCCGCGCACGCGGGATATTCCCGTGGTCGTCATCAGCGAGGGCGCGATTCCGCGCCAGCTCGAGCGCCTGATGGAATTCGGCGCAAAGACGCATCTTGCCAAACCAATGGACGTTCAAAAGTTTTTGGAAATTCTGGATGAACTACTGCAAGAAAGAAAGTAATTATTTATATGTATCCTGTTTACGGAGGCGCTGAATGCTCGAGGGTATTCTCACAAACGCACGCATTTTGATCGTGGACGACCAGAAGGTAAACAACATCCTACTGGAAACGATTCTCGAACAGAATGGGTATCCCCACTTCAAAAGCCTGACCGATTCGCGTCAGGTTCTCGAAACCTACGCAGAATATCAGCCGGATTTAATCCTGCTCGATTTGATGATGCCGTATCTGGACGGGTTCGCCGTCATGGAACAGTTGAGTTCCGTCATCCCAGCCGATACCTACCTGCCGATTTTGGTGCTGACCGCCGACGCGACTCCTGAGGCAAAACGCCGCGCGCTCTCCAGCGGGGCAAAAGATTTTCTAACCAAACCGCTGGACGCCGTGGAGGTTATTCTCCGCGTCAAGAATCTGCTGGAAGCGCGATTTCTTCACCTCCAGATGCAGAACCAAAATCAAATTTTGGAAGAGCAGGTGCGTAAGCGCACGGCGCAGCTGGCTGAATCTGAAACCAAACACCGCATCCTAATTGAACAAATTCCAGCCATTACCTACATTGATAATCCCGTCATCGGACCGGGCGAGACGCAATTCGTCAGCAGGCAGATCGAGGGCATTCTTGGAATCACGCCGAAAGAATGGATCGAGGGCGGCATAGACTTATGGCTGCAAACGATTCACCCCGAAGACCGCAAGCGGACGTTGGCGGAGTATATGCGCCATTATCAATCGGGCGAGCCGTTTAATTTCGAATATCGGTTCGTCGCGCGCGACGGGCGAACCATCTGGATCCGCGATACAGCCAGCGTACTGCGAGACGAGGCGGGGAAGCCCTCTCAAATTCACGGTATTATGCTCGACCTCACCGAGCGCAAACTGGCGGAAGAGGCGCTCCAAGCCACCACTCAATTGATGGAGACCATTTTCGATAATACGCACATCCTGCTCGCCTACCTCGATCCGCAATTTAATTTTGTGCGGGTCAATCACGCCTACGCCGCAGCCGATGAACGCGAACCGTCGTTCTTCCCCAATCACAACCACTTCGACCTGTATCCCGACGAAGAAAACCGGAAAATTTTCCAAAAGGTGGTGGATACGGGAGAGGCGCACTTCGCGTACGCCAAACCGTTCAAATACGCCGAACATCCCGAACGCGGAGAAACTTATTGGGATTGGAGCCTCGCGCCGATTAAAGGCGCGGATGGGAAGGTCAAGGGATTGACCCTCGCTTTGCTAAACGTCACAGAACGCATCAAAGCGGAAGAAACCCTGCGCCTGCAAAGCGCCGCCATGAACGCCGCCGACAACATCATACTCATCACCGACGAGCGGGGCGTCATTCAATGGGTTAACCCCGCTTTCACCACCCAAACAGGTTACAGCGCAGCGGAGGCGATTGGACAAAAACCGTCCATTCTCAAATCTGGGATGCACGACGCGGCTTTCTACAAAGATATGTGGCATACCATCCTCGCGGGGCAAACCTGGGAAG
>JAQTWR010000216.1 GCA_028689195.1 Anaerolineales bacterium
AAATGAGAAAGATGAGAAAAATGAACACATGGTTATCGTACGGCGTTAGCCGTGTAAACATGTCGGGGTGGAGCGATTTGAACGCTCGACCTCACGGACCCGAACCGTGCGCTCTACCGGGCTGAGCCACACCCCGTACTTATCCCCTCGAAAGCGTCAGCATTATACCATTGAGGCTTGTTTTGGCAAGCAAAATATCAAGGTTTTCAGCAATTCCAAATTTTGGATATTTGAGGTTTGCCGTGATAAGCCACAACCCGTAGCGCGACATTAATGTTGCGTCACCACACAGATAGCCAAAAATCAGAAATCATCACGGCAATTCCTGAAGAGCCAAAATTTTGAAAAAACACCGAGTATAATATGCCCATAATTTTACAGGCGTAAGAACTATGAACCAGCCAATGAAACGATTGAAATGAAGAGAGAAAATTTATGAAAGCGTTATGGCTTGAAAATAACCATGTATCCCTGCGCGACATTCCACAGCCGCGGAATCAGAATGAAGCCCTGATTAAGATTCGCAAGGTGGGGATTTGCAGCACCGACCTTGAACTTGTCAAGGGATATTATCCGTATACGGGCGTGCTTGGACACGAGTTTGTTGGCGAAGTAATCGAGTCGTCGGATATAAGTTGGATTGGTCAACGCGTAGTCGGCGACATTAACGCGGTGTGCGGCAAGTGCGAAGCCTGTTTGAACGGACGACCGACGCATTGCGAAAATCGCACGGTGCTTGGCATTATCAACCGCGACGGGGTCTTTGCGGAATATACGACGTTGCCGTTGGAAAATTTGCATCGCGTCCCTGATTCCATCTCTGATGAGATGGCGACGTTTACAGAACCATTGGCAGCCGCGTTGGAAATTCAACAGCAAATACAAGTCAAGCCGACGGATCGCGTCCTTGTAATTGGCGCGGGCAGGCTGGGACAATTGGTTTCGCACACGCTTGCCTTAACTGGTTGCGACCTGCATGTTCTTGCGCGTCATTCGCTACAGCAAAATTTGTTAACCGCGCGTGGAATTCGAATCATCTCTGAAGAACAGATACAACCTCGCAAGTGGGATATCGTCGTTGAAGTAACGGGTTCGCCAAACGGTTTTACAATCGCGCGCAACGCCGTCCGCCCGCGCGGCGCGTTGATTCTCAAATCCACTTATAAGGGCGATGTGACCGTAAATTTCTCATCCATCACGGTGGACGAAGTGAGCATCATCGGCTCGCGTTGCGGTCCTTTTGAACCCGCCCTGCGCCTCATGGAAAAACGCGAAGTAGACCCGTCCGTTTTGATTGTTGACGAATATAAATTGGACGACGGGCTAAAAGCGCTCGATAAGGCTTCGCAGGCGGGAGTTTTGAAAGTGTTGATAAGTATGTAAAAATAGAGCCGCCGAGTTTCTAAATTTGGCGGCTTTTTTGTTTAATCGCGGGCGGAATTTAGTGCGGCAAAAAAATAATCTCAAACAGGCTACAATTGCGCCAACGGAGGCTTCATGCGATCTACGATTTTACGCGCGCGATATTGGCGCATCGTCTTATTTTTTTTGCGCGTTACGGCAAGCGTCATTTTCTGGGACATTTTTCTACGCCGCATCGGGTTGGGTTTCTTGGCGCGTCAAAATCGCTCGCGGCGATTGAAACAAATCGCGGTCCGTTTTCGCGCGTTGGCGATCAAACTTGGCGGCGTAATGATTAAAGTCGGGCAGTTCCTTTCTGCGCGGTTGGACGTCCTCCCGCCCGAAATCACAGATGAATTGGCGGGCTTGCAGGACGAAGTTCCTCCCGTAGATTTTGAATCCATCCGCGCGCAGTCTGAAGCCGATTTGGGCGCGCCATTGGATGAAATTTTTCTCTCGTTTGAATCCGTTCCCGTAGCCGCCGCGTCATTGGGACAGGTCCACCGCGCGCGCCTGCATCCGCACGAAGCCGAGGCGCTTGGCTTTGCAGATGTGGTCGTGAAAATATTGCGCCCGAACATCGAACAAATTGTCGAAGTGGATATGTCGGCGTTGCGCGTGGTGGGGAATTGGCTCAAGCATTACCGCCCAATCAGCGACCGCGCGGATGTTCCAGCCATCGTGGAGGAATTTGCCGCGACAATCCGCGAAGAAGTGGATTATCTTTCCGAAGGAAAAAACGCGGAGACGTTTGCCGCGAATTTCAAGGACGACCCGATTGTGCATGTCCCGCGCGTGGTTTGGAATCATACGACGCGGCGCGCGCTGACGCTGGAAGACGTGACCGCAATCAAAATCACCGACTATCAAGCGATCAGCGCGGCGGGCGTCAATCGCGCCGAAGTGGCGGAAAAATTATTACAGACGTATTTGAAGCAAATTTTTGAAGACGGTTTTTTTCACGCCGACCCGCATCCGGGAAATTTATTTATCCTGCCGTTGAACGAGAAGAATGAAAACGGCTCGACGAAATTCCGCTTAACCTTTATTGATTTCGGCATGGTGGGGCGTATGCCCGAACGTTTGATGGAAGGTTTGCGCGAGACTGTTATTTCTGTGGGATTGCAAGATTCGCCGCGGCTTGTGAAAGCGTATCAGACGCTGGGGGTTTTGCTTCCCGGCGCAAATTTCAAATTATTGGAAGAAGCGGGCGCGCAGCTCTTCGACCGTTTTTGGGGAATGAATATGAACGAGCTGCGAAACATAGATCACAACGAGGTGGCAAAGTTCGGTCTGCAATTCCGCGAGTTGATGTTGAATATGCCTTTTCAACTCCCTGAAAATCTTTTGCTGCTCGGCAGGACAATTGGCATTTTATCTGGAATGTGTACGGGTTTATACGCAGAATTTAATTTGTGGCAACAACTTGCGCCGTATGCGAGAAAACTGGTCGAAGGCGATGGCGGCTCTCAATGGGATGTATTTTTTGACGAAGCGGAAAATTTGCTCAAAACGCTGCTTGCGATTCCCGGAAGAACAGAGCGCGTACTGGGACGCATCGAACGCGGCGAGTTGAACGTGCAAATGCCGCTGGTCAATATTCAAATTAGTTACCTGGAGCGTTCGTTGAATCGCCTGACTGGCGGGATTATTTTTCTGGCGCTGCTGGTTTCAGGGGCGATTCTCTATGATTCAAACGCGGCGCTGGCGCAGGCGATATTCGGCGCATCCGCGCTGGCGCTGATCTATACGCTGTTTTTCGCGCGCGGACATCGTCCGTGGCGTTAAAAAGAATCCGCGAAGCGCGCAAAGGATACGAATTTTTTATTCGCAGTCTTTGCAAACTTCGCGGACGAGTTTTCTGCTCTGCGCGTTACGTGGATTTTCTTTTTTCTTCGGTCTTTTCGAGGGCGGCGTCAATCATCGCGCGAAACGCCATCAACATTTCTTTACGGGCGGCGCGGCGGTGATCCAAAAAACCGGGAGGGAGAATGGTTTCCATGCTTTTTCGCATTTCCGCGCGCGCGGCTTTCATGTGATCCAGCGCTTCGGGGGGAAGTTTGTCTTTGAGTGATTTGCGTTTATCTGTCATAGTTCACGCTCCTTATCTAAAATAATTATAGCGCCGATGCCCCCTTTTGATTTATCCGCCGAAGCGCATTAGAATCACTACCATGAAAAAACATTTCGCTCTTTCAGTTCTGATTCTTTCAACGGCGTTCTTCATCATTAGCTGCCTGGGGACTACGGCTGTGCCGACGCCAGATCGGCTTGCGACCATTGTGGCGACGACGCTCACTGCGGTTGCCGTAAATGCGCCGCCTGTCCAGCTTGCATCCGCAACGCCTGAAACGATGGCAAGTTCTACGCCTGCCGTCGCGCCTACGGCGGAAATTCTACTTCCTCGGTATGTTTACACCCAATCAATGAACGTCAATTTGCGCGTGAATCCCGGCAGGTTGTTCAAGGTCAGCCGCGTGCTGCCCGAGGGAACAAAACTGCAAACGATTGGAATCGCTCACGGCGGAGGTTGGTTGAACGTCGTCAACGACGAAGGGATAGTCGGCTGGGTTGGGGTTGATTTCGTGTCAAGCGGATTTGACGAACCGCCGCTTCCGCTCGTTGCTCCAAAAGACGTTCAAATGGTAACGGGCAAGGTTGTTGATGAGAATAATAATCCCGTCACAGGGGTTGGGTTTGCTGTCATGCAAAATGATCAGCGCGAAGACGCGCACACCGATATAAACGGCATGTTCTACGCCTATTTGCCCCTGAAATTTTCCGGCGCATGGACTGTGGAATTTGTCTCTGTCAATTGCAAGAGCAATACGATGGACGCGAATTGCAAATGTCTCGGCGGCGCGTGCGGCAAGCCGTACCCGCAAAGTTATTCGATTACATTGCCAATGTCCGCGCCGCTGAGTTTTGTTTGGCGGTAAAGACAAGCCTCGGTCAGGTTTTGCTTTCGTTTCAGCGGAACGCGGCGCTCACATCTTCAAAATGTTCTTGATGGTGTTCATGCCAGCCAAGCAAAACCGCCGAGAGCGGATATTCCTTCAACCACGAATACCTTCCAACTTCCAGCAGGTCTTGCTCTGGGGTCGTCTCCGCTAATTCCAGAAAACGCAGAAATCCTTCTTTCCAAAGTTGGCGTATATTCGTCCAGCCTTGCGCGCGGCGTTCCTGATAAATTCTTTCGTTATATGTATTCAGATTATCTTCCGATTCCGGGTCTTCTCCCGCGAGCCATTGGGGGAGTTCGGGTTCCCTGTTCCATTGCGCGGCTTCTAACCGCGCAATGGAAAGTTGCTGCCATGCGTGCAAGTGAGCAATCACATCTTTGATGGATAACGCGACAATGAGATTAGGCGCGGAGATTTGTTCCTCGCTGAGGTTATTCAACAATTCTTCCCAGCGATTGAATTCACCTTTGAGAGCCGCGATGATTTGAGTCTTGTTGTTCATGTTCGCTTCCTTGCGGGCTACTTTGCCTTCTTCTCCATTTTCGCCCAGGCGTCTTTCAAGTTCACCGTCAAATTGAAGACGGGCTTTTCAGGCGCCGACTCGGCGTCGACGCAGAAATATCCCAACCTCTCAAACTGGAATCTTTCGCCAACCTTTACCAAAGCCAGCGACGGTTCGACGAATCCATTGAGGGTTTCCAGCGATTTTGGATTCAAACACGCGAGAAATCCCTCCTCGCCTTCTTCGGGGTCTTCTTTTGTGAACAAGCGGTCATACATGCGGATTTCGACTTCCTTCGCGCGCTGCGCCGAAACCCAATGAATTGTAGACTTGACCTTGCGCCCGTCGGCAGAATCCCCGCCGCGCGTGGCTGGGTCGTATGTCGCGTGGACTTCGATTACTTCGCCCGCGTCGTTTTTCACCACATGCGTACACTTGATGAAATACGCGTAACGCAGGCGCACTTCGTTGCCGGGAAAGAGACGGAAATATTTCGGCGGCGGCGTTTCGCGGAAGTCATCCTGCTCGATGTAAATCACTTTTGAAAACGGAACTTTGCGCGTTCCCGCGCTCGCGTCTTCGGGGTTGTTCACCGCGTCCATTTCTTCCACGAGGTCGTCGGGATAATTATCAATCACAACTTTCAACGGGCGGATAACCGCCATGCGGCGCAGGGAGTTTTTATTAAGGTCTTCGCGCGCGCAGGCTTCGAGCAGCGC
>JAQTWR010000217.1 GCA_028689195.1 Anaerolineales bacterium
GATGCACCCCGCCGACGCGGAGATTCACGGTATTCAAAACGGCGACGCGGTAAAAGTTACGAGCAGGCGCGGCGAGGTGGTTGTCCGCGCAACGGTGACGGAGAAAACTACCGTGGGCGTTGTCTTCCTGCCGTGGCATTTTCACGAAGCGGCGGCGAACCTTTTGACCAACGACGCCCTCGACCCGCAGGCAAAGATCCCCGAGTTCAAAGCCTGCGCGGTGCAGGTCTTCCCGGCAAGAGAAAAGGATTTACAAAATCCAAAAGCGATTTTGAATAGAGGCAGGTACTAGTTGCGCCCTCGCCCTAACCCTCTCCCGCTGGGAGAGGGAATTCCCTTCCCCCAAAGGGGGAAGGGGCGGGGATGAGGGAAAGTCAAAAGTCAAAGGTTGGCGATGATGGCGAAAAAAAATTCCAAAATAGTTTCTGTGGCTTTGATCGTGATCGGCGCGGCGCTCATTGCGGCAGTCGGTTTGTTTACGTTGAACGCGTTAACCGCCAGCGAGCCAAAAAGCCTGAGCGAATGGATTGTCGCGGCAATCGCCGCCATTGGCGGCGTGTTTGGCGTTGTGAAAAATGCGATGGATTTGTTCAAGCCCGATAAGCCTTCCGCGCCGACGTATCGCCAAACCAACGTTGGAGATGGAAACACCAACGTTCAAAACGTGGAAACGTTAAACGTTCACTTGCCCGCGCCGAAAGAGGTTGAGCCGCATCCGCTGTTTGGTTCTGTTCCGCGCTTGAAAACGGAAAAATATATTTCACGCGGAAACCTTGAAACGGATGTGCGCGCCGCCCTGAAGCAAAATCGCGCCGCCGCAATTGTCGGCGTGCATGGCATGGGCGGATTAGGCAAAAGCGAGATGGCAAAGCAGATCTCGTTGGAAGCCCGCGAGAAGAGTTTATGGGTGGATGTGAACGACAAAAACTGGCAAAGCGTGCTCGCCGAACTGACCCGCGTGTGCGACTTGAAACTAGAGCCGAACGCAAGCGACGAAGATAAACTCAACGCGCTGCACCGCTACTTCTCTGAAAATCAAAACCTTTTGGTTGTCTTTGACGACGTGCGCCAAAACGCCCTGCCTGATTTGTTCAACTTGCTGCCGCCTAAACTGCCTTACGCCGCGCTGTTGACCAGCCGTATTATGACGCTGGGAAATATGCAATCCTTCCCCATGGATGTGATGACGCCCAAACAAGCCCGCGAGTTGCTGGCAAGTATTGTGACCGAAGAAAAAGTAAAAGCCGAAGAAGCGATAGCGCAAAAAATCGCGGAGCGCGTCAAGTTCAACCCGCTGGCGTTGGAAATTTGCGCCCGTTGGGTCTGGCAGCATAAAGACGGCGCGCGCCCGTTTGCCCGCTTTTACGAGAGAATTGAAAACCGCCTGGAAGCCTTGAAAACCGAAGGCGACCCGCGCTGGAATCTCACCGCCGTTTTTGATTTGAGTTACAACGACTTGAACGAAACCGACCAGCGGCGTTTTCGTCAATTGGCTGTGTTTGCGCCAACGGGATTTTCAATACAAGCCGCCGCGCATCTTTGGGAGTTGGACAAAACCGCCGCCGAAGATATGTTGGAACGCTTTTTGAATCTCTCGCTGGTTAAAGAAGTAGACGAGCGTTACCGCCTGCATGATTTACTGGACGAATACGCGGCGGGAAAATTACGCGCCGACAGCGAAGAAGAGGAAAAAACCGAAACCGCGCTCGCCGATTGGTTAATTAAATTATTTGGCGACCATTACACCGATGACTTTAGCAACGCGCCTCAAGTGGGTTTGGAATTTGCCAACCTAGCTAAGACCGCAGAGTGGGCGCTCGAAAAACGCAAAGGCGCCCTGCTCGCTGCGCTCGCAACCAAACCGCGCAACTGGCTGTATAACTATTTTAGGGAATTAAACGATTGGCTGCGCTGGCTGGAAGGCTCGCTGAAAATTGGCGTTGAAGACAATCAGCTGAAAGCCAACGTGCTCCAAGCCATCGGCGATGTGCAACAGTTCCGTGATGATCGTGACGCCGCCATTGAAAGTTATAACGAAGCCTTGAAACTCTTCCGTCAAGTCGGGGCTAAATTGGGCGAAGCCAACGTGCTTTCATCTCAAGGACAGATGTATTTGCCAGATAATCTTGATAAGGCAAATGAGATTTTAAATCAGGCGTTACAAATCTATCAAAAAATTGGCGATGGGTATAGCATTCCCGCTCAAATCGGTAATTATGGTTGGAAGCTATATCGGTTAGGCGAATATGAAAAATCTAAACCGTATCTTTTACAAGCCGCTGATTTATTTGAAAAAATGGGCTTGATGGATTATGCTGAAAGACATCGTAACGCCGTAAGTAAATAACTCATCTTACATAATGTCATTCTGAGCGTAGCGAAGAATCTCTGAGATTATCATAGAGACCCTTCGCTGACGCTCAGGGTGACACACCCCCGCAACCTTCAAACTTTTCAACCTTGCAACCCACATTCTCCTCCCGCTTCCACAAGTACGCGTCCATCTTTGCGCTGGCGCTCATCGCCGTAGTCATCGCCATCCTCTTTTGGGGTCTCATGCTGCCGCGCAAAGATTTCTACAACGAGTTATGGGGACCCGCCTATCTGCTCGTTCGCGGTCAAAGCCCGTACAACACCGCCAGTCTCAATCCCGTTTTGCCGGCGGCGTGGCTGCCCATGTCTATTGGCTTTTTCTTTCCGTTCGGCTGGCTCGGCGAGACTCCCGCGCTGCAAGGTTGGTATCTCTTCACCATCCTCGAAATCTGCCTCATCGTCTATCTCGCGCAAGGCGAAAAGATAAACCTATTCAATACCATCGCCGCAGCGCTGATGTGCTTCTTCTTTCCGCTGACGCTCAACCACCTCAACCTCGGTCAGTTCTCGGTCACGGTGACGGCGTGCTGGGCGCTTGCCGTCCGTCTTTGCGAGCGAAGCGAAGCAATCTCCTTGCCGCACAAGATTGATTCGTCGCAAAGAACAAGAACGCTCCTCGCAATGACGGGCGCGATGTTAATCGCGCTGGCGCTATCCAAGCCGCATTTATGTTCCCTCGCGTTGCTGGGATTTTCCTACCGTCAAACCGCGCGCGGCGGATTACGCCCCATGCTTTCCCTTTGGGCGCGGATATTGATCTCATGCTTCATTCTTTGCCTCCCGCTCTTTATCGCCTACCCCAATTGGATTCCCGACGCGCTCGTCAGCATGGGCAAAAATGGATATTGGGCGTTCCCCTCGCTCTACGTCCTCTTTGCGCGATTCATCGGCGCGTGGGGATACGCGCTCGCGGGCGGCGTCGCGTTGATTGTCGTCGCGCTCAATTTTCAAATCTGGAAAAAACTTCCGCCGCAAAACGCGCTGTACTGGAGTCTCGCCCTCGCGCCGCTGACCACTCCCTACGTGGGCAGCTGGGACTTCGTTGTTTTATTTCCGCTGCTGATTTCCACCTACGTCAACGTAGATTGGAAACGAAAATCATTCCTTTGGATCGCCTACCTCGTCGCCTGGGGATTGATGGCGCGGATACAAATGATGGAAGTAAGCCGCAACCATTATTTTTGGTGGGTCCCGCTCTGGTTCATCGGCGCGGTGGCGGCGACAAAAGCAGCGCGCGACGCGCCGCTATTTCTTAAAAATAATCACCGCTTCTGATTGATACGCAATCGAATAATCCTTTGCGCCCGCCAGCGCCAGCGCCAATCCGCGCGTTTTCCGCGCAGAAGAATCCGACACGCCGCAGTTTTTCGCGGGGGAATTAATCGAGATATAAACGTAGTCAAACGCCTTCATCGTCTCTGTTTCGCGCGCGAGGCACTCCAAGCCCTCGTCAATGCAGCCTTGCAGACGCTGAATCCTCCCCGCCGTTTTGCTAAATTCTCCGCCCAGCAGCCACTCGCTGCCTTGAATGGTCGTCAGGCTTTGCCTCTCGGAAAGCGCGGGAAACCACTCGTTCGCCGCGTCGCAAAAAACGCCGGGGTCGCCGCTGACGACCAAAAACTTGCTGTCTGTGGGCGTATGGTTCGCAACCCAAATCATCGCGTCCCTTTCGGGTTCGGGAAGAGATTGCTTCGAGAGGGTCATCGCGTAATACATGGAATTGCTCAACAAATAGGCGGAGAGTACCGCAAAGAACGCGGCGGTCTTTTTATATTTTGCGAGCCACGGCAGGATAAATTCCACAACGAAGAAAGCCGCCGCCATCGCCAGCGGAATATCCCCGATCACATGCGCGCTGCGCGGCTGCGCGATAAAAATAACCAACAGCATCCCCGCGATGAAATAATCCCTTTTGACGAGCAGCGCGGCAAGCCCCAGCGCCGCCAACGCCCCCAAAAGCCCCAAATAAGATTCCTCCGTCATTACGCGAATATTCAGGATTTTGAAAATGGACAGCAGCGAATGAGAACCCGTTTGCAGCGCGGAACTCAACGGCGCGAATCCATGCCTGTAAATCACTATCGCATACCACGGCGCGGAGAGGAGGAAAACGCCGACGGCGATAAACATCCCGTTCAGGATTCCCTTCGGCGCGCGCGACTTCATCGCCCAAATATAGAGCGCGATTGCGGCGGTATAAATCGGCGCTTCGGTGTGACTCAAAACCGTCAAACTCCCAAAAATGACCGCGCCCCATATCGCGCTTTTATTTTCATAAACGAATACGCGGTGGATGTAAATCAGCGCGAGCAGCATGAACAATACGCCGAAACTGCGCGTCAGACCGCCGCCCATCGAACCCCACGCGGTCAGGTGCGGAATCAGCGCGTAAATCAGCGCCGCAATCGCGCTTTGAAGTTTGCCGCCCAAAATTTCCTTTGCGAAAAAATAAAACGCGGGGATGCAAAGCGCGTTGATGATTCCCGGCAGCCAGCGGAGTATCTCCAGCGGCGAGACGCGCAGCAAATCGCCGAGCGCCGCGCCGACGTAAAATCCCAGCGGCGGGTAGGCGAAAGGGATGTTCAAATGATTGTAGGTCGTGAACAAGGGCGGCGCATAATGGTTCGCCCGCAAATTCAAAATCATCGTATAAAACATCCCGCCGTCGTTGATGGGGAAGCCCGCATTCCACGCGGGCGCAATGCGAAACCACGCGCCAAAAAGCGCGGCGGCGAAAAGAATTAACGTTGCGATGTTATCTATACTGAGCGGTTTTTTTTTCATGCGAGTCTCGTATCGCGACGTTTATGTCGCGTTCATGGGATTGTCTCTTTCGCTAGATACGACTTCATATCCAAGTTCGGGTAAGCGCCGCGCCATGCTTCTTCAACTTTGGCGTAAATCGTTTCGTCGTTTTTCCTGACCGCCAAACCGTAATCGAAGGCGTTGGGATAATAGTCATAGTCCCGCCAAAATTCGGGCGCGCTTTGAATAGCCGCGATAATTTTTGCGTAATCGGAATGCGGAAACCAAATCAAATCGGGTTTGCGCGAAAAAAAATTATCGGACGAAAATCCATGATGCGCGAAGAATGGATCGTGCAAGCCGAGCGGGTCAATAATCTCAATCTGCGCGGAGTTTGCCCCCGCGAAGCCATACTCTGACATGGCGAATTTTGTTCCTCGCGGGAGGTTTTGCGCC
>JAQTWR010000218.1 GCA_028689195.1 Anaerolineales bacterium
GAACAAGACGATAGCCATTTGTATTTTTTTGCTCCAGCGATTCGCGCACTTGAGCGGCGATGGAAAGTTTGCGTTGAAACCAATCTGCATTGATGGTTGCAGGATCGCGCGATTGCAAGACCCGCACGCGAATCGCGGATGTGGGATCGTACAAACCGATTGCAAGAAATCGGCGCTTGTCATCGAAGACGACGGCGAGATCGCCAACCGCGCCTTCGTGACTTTGCTCGGTAATAGATTGATCGAAAATCCACGGGTGACCCTGACGCAAAGCGCGTTCTGCGGGTTGAGTAATTCGCAGCGCAATTCGTTTTGCAGAAGGCGCGGGAAGTTGAGAAAGCGATTGGTTGAAGTTCATTGTTTGAAAGATTATACAGCAGAGCCGACTTCAATCTCCTTTACCAAACCTTCACAAAACCTTTCGCCGCTCTGTACAAATAAAAATTACACTTCACGCATCATAAATTTCGGAGGCTTGCATGGTCAACCTATTTGGAAAACGTATTCGCCTGTTTCGCCCGCGCAGTATCTGGGTGCGAAGGATCGTCCAGTGGTTCTTCTTTTTGCTGATCGCGGCAATCGCAATCAATCACACGCTCGCAGAAAGCGGAGCCGCGATTCCCATCCTTTCGAGCGCGTCGCTGCATGCGGTTTGTCCCTTTGGCGGCGTGGAGACTCTCTACACCTTCTTATCCAGCGGATTGCTCGTCAAGAAAGTTCACGACGCGTCGCTTGTGCTGGCGGGGTTGAGTATTCTACTTGCCATCTTTTTTGGGCCCGTCTTCTGCGGATGGGTTTGCCCGCTCGGAACAATTCAGGAATGGGTCGGCAAATTGGGGCATAAATTCTTCAAGAAACGCTACAACCATTTTGTCCCAACCAAACTCGATAATATTCTGCGCTATGCGCGTTATGGAATTTTGATCTGGGTCTTGTACGTCACCGCCACAAGCGGATCGCTTGTCTTCGAGGCGTATGACCCATACTTCGCACTGTTCAACTTCTGGTCGACTGAAGTCGCGCCTACCGCCATTCTTATACTTGGCGTAACGCTCCTCCTCTCGGTCTTTGTGGAACGTCCGTGGTGCAAGTACGCATGTCCGTACGGAGCGGTGTTGGGAGTCACGAATTTATTCCGCGTATTCTCCATCAAGCGCGTGGAATCCACCTGCAAAGCGGACGGGGCTTGCTCCATCATGTGCCCCATGAACATCCCCGTAGACAGCGTCAAGGTCGTGCGCGATCATCAATGTATCTCGTGCCTCGAATGCACGTCCGAAGCGATCTGTCCCGTAGCAAGCACTGTTGTCTTCACAAACGGAAGTGTGAAATGAACCTTACATCCAAACCCCTTGCGGTCATCATATTTGTCTTCATGTTCGGCGGAATTGCGCTCACGTCTGCGCTTGGCTGGTGGCAGACCGAATCTACAAAAGAGCCCGCCGCGTACACCGAAGGCGAATTCGCGGGGCAGGCAAACCCGGCGGATATTCGCGGATCGTACACCTTCGGCGACGTCGCCAATTCGTTTAATATCGCGCCGGAAATTCTCGCGCAGGCGTTCCAAGTTACCGACCCCGAACCCGCCACGTTCGCAGTGAAAAATCTCGAAACCATGTATCTCGACAGCGGCTACGAAATCGGCACGAACTCCGTCCGCTTGTTTGTTGCGTTCTCGCTCGGATTGCCGTTCGATACGACAGGACAGGAAATCTACCTGCCCAAAACCGCGACGGAGATTCTACTCGCGCAGAATACCCTTGCCCCCGAGCAGATCGCGTACCTCGAATCTTATACTGTGGATGTAAAACCCGCGACAACCACCGAAGGCGAAGTTGCCCCCGCGCCCCAAGCGGAATCCACGCCCGCAGTAGAATCCGCGCCAACTGCGGCGACATCCAGCGAAGAAAGCGAGTACGTCGTCAAAGGCAAAACGATCTTCGGCGACCTCACCGGCTGGGGAGTTCCGCAAACGGTGATAGAGCAAATCATCGGCGCGCCAATGCCCAATCCTGCTATGACGGTCAAGGATTACGCCAGCGCAAATGGTCTTGATTTTGAAGCGATAAAAACTCAATTACAGGCAGAAGTGGACAAAGTAAAACCGAAATAAATAACCCGCCAAGCGCCGCGATATAAACGTCGCGGCGCTTTATTTTATCTACGCCAGCGCCATGCTGACTTGCGTGGGGCTAATCAACAACATCGGCACAGTCAGATTAAATTGCGGCAAGTATGGGTTTGTAATATGCGCGTCGTAAATGGACAGCCACGAAATACGCATTACTTCAAGGCTCGTGCCAAGTTCAGCCTGCGTCGAGATGCGGATGCTGCCCTTCATCAAAAACGTCCCCACCACCAGATCCATTGGCTGCATCATGCGGTTGGCTTCTGAAGCGTCATAATCCAGCGCGTCCTGCGCGGGCGGAACGAGATGAAATGCAATCACGCTTGCGGTGGGAACAAACATCTCGGTAAACGACAGCGACTTGGGCGGCGCTCCGCCAAACATCACCGCCTGAGCCTTATGCAAATGCAAATAATTTGGAATGCCTTGCGTGCGCAGCAGGATGCTCACGCGCACGCTTTCTTTTGCAATCAACTCTCCGCGCACCAGCATATTGTGGGTGTAGACCATAACGGGGGCAAGTCTTTCATCAGATTCAAGCGGCTTCATGGTATGCTCCAAAAATTCTGTAACGCGGCAATTATGTCGCGGTCGCAACGGCGCCTAAATTATACAGCGCCCTTCCGCATGAGTACGTCAACGCTTATACTTTGAATCATACATGACTAATAACGCGCCCTCCAAAAAACGCTGGCTCGTCCAGCCGCCCATTACGCCCGAAGCTGAAAAAGCCCTCGAAAAGTTTCCGCGCATTTTGAGACAGATCGTTTTCAATCGCGGTTACGCAACCGACGCCGACGCGCGCGCGTATCTCAACGCCAAGCCAAGTTTCAACCCCGATCCTTTTCAAATGACGGGGATGCGCGCCGCCGTTGACCGCATTCAATATGCCATCGAACATCACGAACCGATTGCCATCTACGGCGATTACGACGTGGACGGAGTCACGTCCACCGCGCTGCTGGTCGAAGCGTTTCAATATCTCAACGCCGACGCGCGCGGATATATTCCCAACCGATTTGAAGAAGGCTATGGATTAAATAACAACGCGCTGGACGAACTTAAGTCGAGCGGAATCAAACTCGTCATTACGGTGGACTGCGGAATTCGTTCTCCCGCCGAAGCGGAACACGCGCGCGCCGTTGGGCTAGACCTCATCATCAGCGACCACCACCACCCCGCCGAAGGCGACCTGCCCCCCGCGTTTGCGGTCATCAATCCCAAACAAAAGGGCGACGCGTATCCCGATAAAGATTTAGCGGGCGTTGGCATCGCATACAAAATTGCCGAAGCGCTGTTCAGCCAGCAGCCTTCAGCCCCCATCCTTGGCTCGCTGCTCGATCTCGTCGCGCTCGGCACGGTCGCAGACCTTGCGCCGTTGACGGGTGAAAATCGAATCCTCGTCCGCAACGGACTCAAACAAATGCGTCAAACTACGCGGCAGGGGCTGTTCTCGCTTGCGGCGGTTGCAGACGTTTCGCTGCCCAAAGTCAACGCGGGGCATATCGGCTTTTCATTGGGACCGCGCCTCAACGCGGCAGGCAGATTGAAAGAAGCCCTCGCCGCGTTTGAATTGCTCGCCACCAAAGATTCTAATCGCGCAGGTCAACTCGCGCAGGAGTTAAATATCCAAAACCGCGAGCGGCAGAATATCACGCGCGAGATGCAAATCGCGGCGGAGGAAATCGCAATGCGCGACGACCCCAACGCGTTTTTACTCTGCGCCGCGCATGAAGATTTCAACTCAGGCGTGATTGGTCTTGCCGCGTCGCGCCTGACCGAAACGCACTACCGCCCCGCGATTGTCGCCTCGAAGGGCGCGGATGAAACGCGCGGGTCGTGCCGCTCGATCCCCGAATTTCACATCACCGACGCGCTCGATCAGTGCGCCGATTTGCTCGTCCGTCACGGGGGGCACGCGGCGGCGGCGGGATTCACCGTGAAGAATGAGAACCTATCCGCTTTGGTGGAAAGACTCAAAGCCATTGCAAAAAATCAACTTGAGGAAAAAGATTTGCGCGCCACGCTCATCGCAGACGTAGACGTCTCGCTCGCCGAAATGCGCGGCGAATTGTACGAAAAAGCGCTGAGGTATTTGGAGCCGACGGGGTACGGGAATCCCAACCCGACTTTTGTAGCGCGAAACGTGAAAGTGAAAAACGCGCGCACCGTCGGCGCGGACGCGAAACATTTGAAGTTGACGCTCGAAGACGAGACTGGCTACCCGCACAACGCCATCGGCTTCAAACTCGGCGCGTGGCAAACCAAAATGCCCCCGCGTATTGATATTTTATTTACCTACGAACCCAATGAATATAACGGGAAGATAACCTATCAGTTGAATTTGAAAGACCTCAAATCCGCCGGCGCAACGGAGTAACATGAATAATGTTTGAGCATGTTTCAAGAATTTTAGCCACGGATTTCACGAATGCTCACGGATTTTCAAATCAAATTCGCGCAAATCTGGGGAGTGGCTAAGAGAATGGGCTTTCATTAACCACGAAGCCACAAAGGCACGGAGACTCAAAGGATTTTTAGCGACTTGGCGACTTCGTGCCTTTGTGGTTAGCCCACAAGATTAGGCGCTCCTCAAATCTGTGAAAATTCGCGGCGAATGAGTTCCGATTTTTATATCCATTATTGACGTCAAATTAAAACAAAGGTCGCGCTTTAAGCGTGACCTTTGTTTTTGCGAATGCGTCATGCTAAAACATGGCTTACGTTTATTTTTGCACGGGCAACTTCGCGTGACGCCACGCGCTCATGCCGCCCTGCATATCGAAAACGGTATAACCTTCTTTGATCAAAATCTTCGCGGCGGAACCGCTGCGGCTGCCCGTAGCGCAGACGCAAACGATTTCGCGTCCTTTGGGAAGTTCGCCCATGCGCCTGTGCAATTCGTTCAGCGGAATCAACTTGGCGCTGGCGATATGTCCCTGACGAAATTCGTCCGGCTGGCGCACATCTAATACCAGCGGATGTTTTCCAAATTTCAGTTTTTCGCTTAACTCGGCTGCGGTAAGTTTGGGGGTTGGCGGTCCAAACAGGTTGGAAAGGAAACTCATTATTTTTTCTCCATGATTTATTTTTTTCGACGATACATATTTACCAAGCGGTCGCTGACAATTTCGACGCCGCGTTTGCGCGAGAGCAGGCGCGTAAGAAAAAAGAAACTCCAGCGGTTGACGCGGCCGGAAATCAAACTCGGTTGTTTGCCCAATACGTTCAGCGCCTCTGTCGCAACGTCTTCGGGACTCATAATATACGCCTGACGCAAATCGGGGTCGCCGACGTAAATAGCGGGCGTATCAGTAGAGCCGGGCATCAACCCCAAAACGTCCACGCCATGCGGACGCAATTCATACCAAAGTCCCTCAGCCAAAATCAAATTGTACGCTTTCGACGCGGCGTAATGCTGCACCATGGCGGAG
>JAQTWR010000002.1 GCA_028689195.1 Anaerolineales bacterium
CGATAATAACAAGTTTGCTTTTCTTGACGGACATATTCCCAGCCGCGATTGACCCAACCCCGCTTTCGTTTGGGCTATCGGCGCCCCTGTTTGCGCTTGGCTTTTTTCGCTTCGGCGTATTTAATGTATTTCCCATCGCCGCGCCTTTGATTGTGGAAAACCTGCGCGACGCGGTGATCGTGACGGACGAGAAAGACCGCGTCGCCAATATCAATTTAACAGCGAAGCAATGGTTCGGTTTGAACGACGACGCCATCGCTTCCGCTGTTTTTAGCACGCTGCCAAAACCTGACCTGTTCAAAGAGAAATGGAATTCACAGAACCCGAAATTAAAATTCAAAATCGAACTGAACGGAAAGCGCGTATGGTACGAAGCGACCATCACGCGCTTATGTAGGCACGACCAAACCCAGATTGGGCGCGTCATTGTTTTTCACGACATCACGCAGGAACGAAACCTGCTCGAAGCGGAATTCCGCCATTCCATGCAGATAGGGCTGCTGGAAGACGTCAGCCGAAAAATAATTAACAGCCTGACGGAAGGGGAAATTTTGAAACACGCGGCAGACTCCATCGTCAATCATTTCGGTTATGCGGAAGCCGCAATCTTATTGTTGACAAAAGATAACGACCTTCAAATGGCGGCGTTTAGCGGCGCGCATGACTTTGGATGTAATCTGATGGTCAGGCAGGAAATAGATAAAGGCATCGTCGGTTATACGGCAAGAACGCGGCAGACCTATATTGCAAACGACGTTTCCAAAGACCCGTATTATTTTTCAACCGGAGAGTATTTTGGCTCCGCAATCGGCATTCCCCTTATCAATGAAAAAAAACTGCTGGGGGTCTTATATATCGAAAGCCTCAAGCCCAACGCCTTCAACGCGAACGACGCCCAAATTTTGGAAACGCTGGCGAATCAAATTTCATCCGCCATGCAGCGCGCAAGATTGTATGAAGATACGCGCGAACATTTGCAGGTCATGTCGGCGATGCAGTCTATTTCGCGGGTGGTATCCTCTTCGCTTGAGATTGACAATATCTGCGAATCTGTGATCAAGACGCTGGGCGCTTTATTCGGATACGCCTACATCAGCATTTATTTGCTGGAAAACGACCATTTGAATTTATACGGACAAGTCGGCTATTCAAGAGAACTGGCGATTCAAAAAATCCCCGTCGGTCAGGGAGTTAGCGGGCGGACGATTAAAACGAAGAAGACGCAATTCGTCCGCGACGTTACGCAGGATCCAAATTTTCTGCGCGCCGCATCCGATTTGACCAGCGAAATCTGCGTCCCGTTGCTAAAAGATAATATGATTTTGGGAATTCTTAATGTAGAAGGAACGGGCGAATCCCCACTCGCCCAAAAAGACGCGGATATGCTCGATATGCTCGCGGGACCCATTGCGCTGGCGGTGGATAACGCCCGTTTGCACGCGCAGGTAAAAACGACCGCCATGACCGACGCGGTCAGCGGATTGTCTAACCGCCATGCCTTTGAAGAAATCCTGCGGATGGAAATCGAGCGCGCAACGCGGACAAACGCCCCGCTCTCGCTTATTATTTTCGACCTCGATTCATTCAAAATCTATAACGATACTTGGGGACATCCCGCCGGAGACGAGCGTCTGCGGGCGATTGCTGGCGTTGTCCGCGCCAGTTTGCGAACCTATGATGTGGCTGCGCGTTACGGCGGCGACGAGTTTGCGATCATCCTGCCAAACACAGAACTCGACGGCGCGCTCCTATTTGCCCGAAGACTTCTTGATGTGGCGCAGGCGGACGCGCCCCAGCCCGTCGAAGGCGGACCTGTGGCGGGATATACTTTAAGCGTGGGCGTTGCCGCTTTCCCCGAAGACGGCGGCTCGTTTGAATCTCTTGTCCTCGCCGCCGACCATGCCGAATTGATCGCAAAGCGACTCGGCAAAAACTGCATTGTTTCCGCGCGCGAAATAAAAAAATGAACCGCCTCCAACTCTTTCCCCTTTCTGCAAAAACCGAAGAAAATAAACTGACTATCGCGGGATGCGACCTCGCGGCGCTGACAAAAGAACACGGTACGCCGCTGTATCTTTACGACCGCGCCACCATGGATTCCGCCGTCGGCGCGTATCACGCTGCGCTGAAAAAATATTATCCCGCAGCCGCATCCGTCACTTATGCGGGCAAAGCCTTTTTATGCAAAGCCATCGCGCAATGGACGCAGCAAAATAATCTCTGGGTGGATTGCACCGGCGAAGGCGAGATTGCAATTGCAAAAGCGGGCGGCGTTCCGCGCGAAAAGATTTTGGTTCACGGCGTAAACAAATCCGCCGCTGATTTAACTTCTGCGTTAACGCACGCCAACGCCATCGTCGTGGATAACCTCGCCGAACTCGAACGAATTACGAATTACCAATTACCAATTACCTCCCTTTGGCTTCGCCTTCTCCCCGGCGTCGCCGTGACCACGCATCACGCCCACACGCAGACGGGACAACACGACAGCAAATTCGGCATGACGCGCGAAGAGATTTTGCAAGCCGCCGCGTTTTGCAAAGAACATCATTTGCCTTTGAGTGGAATCCATTTTCATCAAGGATCAAATTTCCGCGACGCTTCTCCATTGAATGCGGCGATTGACCTCGGGCTTGATCTTGCCCGTGAAATTGGATTTGCAAACGAATGGCATTTCTCTCCCGGCGGCGGATGGGGCGTGGCGTATCACGAAGATGAACTTCCCCAACCTGACGCGGCTGAATACGTGTACGTCATCGCGGAGCGCGTCGTCAGCGGATGTAAATCGCGCGGACTTAATCTTCCGCATTTGCATCTTGAACCAGGTCGAAGTTTAGTGGCGCGCGCGGGCGTTGCCGTTTATAAAGTTGGCGCGATCAAACGGCGCGAAAACAAAACGTGGATATTAACCGACGGCGGCATGACCGATAATCCGCGCCACGCGATGTATGGGGCAAGATACTCCTGCCTCGCAGTATCAAATCCGATGGGAGAAAATATCGCACGGGTTTCCATCGCAGGACCGTATTGCGAATCAGGCGACGTTGTCATCGAAGATTTGCCCATGCCTGAAATTCACGTTGACGATCTGCTCGCCATCCCCGCTGCGGGCGCGTACCATTTGAGCATGTCGTCCAATTACAACGGCTCGCGCAAACCCGCCGTGTTGTGGCTGGAAGAAGGCAGCGCGAAAGTGATCGTCAGGCGCGAAACGATTGATGATTTGTTGAAAAGGGATTTGGAGATATAAATATCGCGCTACACAAAACTATTCCCACGGAAAAACGCTTCGCGATGCCGCCCAAATTCATGGACAGCCAGTGCATAATCGTCGGGTCTGCCAATATCGAGCCAATAACCTTTGAACGGAAATACGTTTACCTTTTGCTTATCCTCAATCAATTTGATCATCAACTCAGGCAGGTCGAGGCGCTGATTGGGTTTAATGTAATTCAAAATGGCGGGCTCGAAAATATAAATTCCCATGCTAACCGAATAATGATACGTCGGCTTTTCAATGTAATCGGTAATCAAAAGGTCGTCGGAAACTTCTATGACGCCGAGATCGATCTTCACATCGCGTTGATACGAAGCGACGGTGGCAATCGCTCCGCGCGCGCGATGCGACGCGAGCATGGCGCTGTAATCAATCGTCGTCAGCAAATCGCCGTTCATCACCAAAAACGTATCGTCGAGATTTTTCACCAGCGCAATCGGTCCCGCCGTACCAAGCGGTTCTTCCTCGCGCGAGTAATCAATATTCACGCCGAATTTTTTCCCGTCGCCGCAATACGCCATCAATAACTCGGCAAGATACCCAACCGCAAGCGTTAAATCTTGAAAATCATAAAACGCCAATTGACGCATGACAATTTCCAAAATGGGAATGTCGCCGATGGGCATTAACGGTTTTGGAAAAACGGTTGTGTATGGCGCAAGACGCGCGCCTTTTCCACCGGCAAGGATAATGGCTCTCATAGTTACACCGTGTATTGGTCTGGTTTATAAAGATCAAGGTGAGCAGCGATCCACGCGATGGTGGCGCGTAAACCCTCGTCGAGAGAAACGCGCGGCTCCCAGCCGATCAACTCGCGGGCTTTTTGATTCGACGCCCATAACTTCATCACTTCGCTTTTTTCGGGACGGATGCGCTGCTCGTCTGTAATCACGCGCGGATGTTTGCCGATGATTGCAAAAATTTTTTCAACGAGATCGCCGATACGAATCGTATTATCGTTGCCGAGATTAATTTCCTGCCCCAAAATATTTTCCGCTTCCGCGATTCGCATGAAGCCGTTGACCGTATCAGCCACGAAAGTAAAATCGCGCGATGGATTCAAACTGCCGAGTTTGATCTCGTCGCGCGTGAGCGTTTGCGTAATCACTGTTGGAATCACCGCGCGCGTAGATTGACGCGGACCATACGTATTGAAAGGTCGCAGTGTGACGACAGGCACATCGAACGCGCGATAAAAACTTTCCGCAATTTTATCTGCGCCGATTTTGCTCGCGGAATATGGAGACTGTCCCTGCAACGGATGCGTCTCGTCAATGGGCGCGTACTGCGCCGTGCCATACACTTCGCTCGTGGAAGTATGCACCACGCGCCGCGTTTTGAATTCGCGCGCGGCGGTTAAGACATTCAAAGTTCCCATCACGTTTGTCTCGATCACCTCGCGCGGATGAACATACGAATACGGAATCGCGATCAACGCGCCGAGATGAAAGATCGTATCCATGTCGCGCGCCGCGCTGCGAATGGCTTCCATATCGCGCAAGTCGCCGCGAATAAGTTCCAGTTGAGAAAATATTTCAGGGGAAATGTGGCGCAGCATCCCCGCGTCGCTACGCGAGTTGTAGCGGATGAACGCCCGCACGCGCGCGCCTTCGTTGACCAATCGTTCCACAAGATGACTGGCAATGAACCCGCCTGCGCCTGTTACAAGTACCTGCCTGTTCGTCCAATCCATAGAATGCTCCGCTTTGTTTTTTAGCGATTATACTCTTGCGCGAACGCGTAAACACAAAGGCGCAAAGCCTCGAAGACGCAAAGAAAAAAACTTAGCGGCTTAGAGTCTTTGTGACTTCGTGGTGAAAACTTCACTTTTATTTTGAGGCAAAATGAAAATTCGATCCATCACTTATTTCTTAAATCCAAAATATCCGCTTGACGAAAGCGCTTTGCGCCAGGCGGGAGAATTTCTTGCGCGCGCAAAAGCGGCGTATGAAAACGCGGGCTATGAAGTGCAAATGACCCGCCTTGCCACAACGCCGTTTCCGAAACTGTTGAGCGACGTAAAAAAACTTCCGCAGCTCGCGCAAGATTTTGCAAAGATATTGCCGCAAATTGGCGTGGATTATGTCTCGCTGGGTCCCGCGCTCATCGAATTCCCCGAAAGTTATGAGGTCGTCCCAGAAGCGATTGCCGCAAGCGAAAATACTTTCTTCAGCGGCGTGATGGCGGATAAGCAAAACGGAATCTCGCTGCAAGCCATCACCGCCTGCGCGAAAATCATTCAGCAAGCCTCAAGCATCACGCCCGATGGATTTGCAAATCTACGCTTCGCCGCGCTTGCAAACGTCAAAGCGGGTGCGCCGTTTTTTCCCGCCGCGTATCACGATAGCGACATCCCCGCGTTTGCCATCGCAACCGAATCCGCTGATTTAGCGGTTGAGGCATTTAGCGGACAACAGACGATTGATGATGGACGACGCGCTCTCATTTCATCCATCACAAAACATGGGCAAGCCATTGCCCACATTTCCCAATTTCTAGTTACTAATCGCCAATTACCTACTTTTCTCGGCATTGATTTTTCCCTCGCGCCCTTCCCTGATGATTTACATTCATTGGGAAATGCCGTCGAAAAAATCGGCGTCTCAAAAATCGGGCTGCACGGTTCTCTCGCCGCCGCCGCAATTCTCACAGAAGCGATTGACCGCGCCGATTTCCCGCACACCGGTTTCAGCGGATTTATGCAACCGATCCTCGAAGATTCCATTCTCGCAAAACGCGCCGCCGAAGGAACGCTGACCATCAAAGACGCGCTGCTTTATTCCGCCGTGTGCGGTACAGGGCTGGATACGATTCCGCTCGCAGGCGATACCACCGCCGCGCAAATCGCCCCGCTGTTATTGGATTTATCCGCGCTTGCGCTGCGCCTCGATAAACCGCTGACCGCGCGATTAATGCCCATCCCCAATAAAAAGGCCGGCGACGATACGAATTTTGATTTCGCGTTTTTCGCCAACAGCAAAATCATGTCTTTGGATTCCGCGCCGTTAAATTTCCCACTGAACGGCAACGAAAGTTTTTCATTACAAGCAAAACGTTCCAACGCCTAAACGTTGGAACGTTTTGCTATTCGCGCCAGTATTCTCCGCCGCCGCCCTCGCGCTTCATCAATCCCGAACCGACCAACTCGCGTCTCAAACTCGCAGTGTCTTCGTGATATTTGCTGAGAATTTCGTTGACCTTCTTCTCGCTGTATCTTTTATTCGCCTCAAACGACTTCGCCACATAACGCAAGATCGCTTCCAGTTTTTTGCGCTGGGCGGGAATGGTCTTCAGGCTGCCATCCTTGCGGACATAATCTTTAATTACTTTATTATCATACGCGTCGGCGTCCACATCCACAACAGAGGCGGCAAGATTTTGCTGCGAAAACAAATTTTGCGATTTGCTTTGCAGCGCTTTTTCATCCAGTTGATAAACGTTGTAATAGCTCTGCGTTTTCGCGCTGACTAATCCCACCTGCGCGAGTTTTGCAAGGTGATGCGAAACCGTGGAAGGTTTGAGATTCAGCAGCGCGGCGAGTTCCTCCACGCTATAAGGCTGCTGCGCGAGCAAACCAACGATCTTGAGACGATTTGAATCCGCAAGGGCTTTGAAGAAGTTGACAAGTTCATCGCTCATAATTATGCCTCGCGAATTCTTTCATTGATGTTGTAGCCGCGCTCGCCGAAAGGCTGTAATTTTTCAAGCCAAATTTGTTCCAGCAGCGTTAATTCATCCTTCAAATTAAAGTTTGGATCATCTTTGGCGTTTACTACTTCTAAAATTTCGAACATAAATTGATCCGCGCCAAACTCAGTCCACTCGCGTTGAAGTTCCTTGTTGGTATGGCTTCCAATTTTGAGCATAAATTTGTGGCGGTTCAACGAGCCTTCCAGATTTAAACTGCTTCCAAGCAACACTTTATTGTTGACAATATTTTTTACCTGAAAAACGCCAGCGGGAATGATGCGTTCCTTATACTCCCTATGAATATCTTTTCTTGATTTCATTTTATTCTCCAATACCGCGAACCATCGCTTTCGCGCGCGAGCATGTTCGCATCCACAAGGTCGCGGCGCAAACCGGCGGTATCTTCATGAAAGCGGCGCAGAATTGCATTCACGTCTTTTTCTTTGTAATTCGTTTCAGGCTCAAACGCCTGAATCAGATAATTCAATATCACGCGTAATTTTTCAAATTGAGTGGGAATTTGCCTGATGCTCCCATCCGCGTTGAGATAGGCTTTGAGAATTTTCTTCGAGGCAAGATCAAGATCGGGGGCGGGTACATACGCGGCAGGACGTTCCTGTTCGAAGTGTTCGCGCGCCAGCGTGGAGAGTTTATCCGCGTTGAGTTCGTAGATTTCATCTTTCTGCGTGAGAACTTCCGCGTGTTCCAAAAACGCGAGGTGATCCATAAGGTCGCGCGTGGAGAGATTAAGTTTTTCGGCAATCTGCGCGCGGCTGGCGCGGCGCTGACTCAACAAGCCGATGATCCGCAAACGGTCTATATCAGACGCGGCTTTGAGAAAATCAAGCATTTCGGGGTTGGTATTCATATTTCACCTTCGCAAATCTAATTTGATAATTATCGAATTAGATTTTATGCGCGTTAGTTCCGTTTGTCAAGGGGAATTTTGACGCGCGACATCCATTGGCGCGCTAACTCGTCAGCGCATGTCCAATTTCAATTTTTGTCGTTTTTTCATTGACACATCCATATCCCCATGATAAAGTAGAAGCCTACACGGATACCAGTAAGTTCGCTTTGGAAGTATAACCAACGGCTCATGGGTAAGTCCCATGAGCCGTATTGTTTTTTATGTTCTGGCGAAAAAACCGGGTCCTCCAATTTCTTTTTTTGCCAAAGGAGGCAAACATGTCAGAACGTATTATCGGCACAGTCAAATGGTTCAACGGAAGCAAGGGCTACGGATTTCTTGCCCGCGACGAGGGCGCAGACGTCTTCGTCCACTTCTCCGCGATTCAGGGCGAAGGCTTCAAGAATCTCGAAGAAGGTCAGAAAGTTGAATTCACCGTCGAGAAAGGCCCCAAGGGTCCGCAGGCTGCTAACGTAGTTTTGCTCGGCTAATTTGCGCTAATACAAAAAAACTCCCCGAGATGAAAGTCTCGGGGAGTTTTTTGATTCTTATTTTCGCTGCATTCTTGTTAGCGCGATCAATGCCGCAAGGTTGAAAGCCACGGCGAATAACGCCACGTAGGTAAATCCAAAATGCCGGTAAATGATTGGCGCGCAGAAGGCGCCAATGGCGCGCCCGATGGAATGTCCCGTGACGTTCAATGCCAGCATGGTCGCGCGCGCAGACGGGACGACTTCCGTCATCAACGGGATGTGGCTGACCAGCACATATTCAAATGTAATATAAAAGAGGAACAGTCCGACCAACGCGCCGATTTCGGTCTTGCCGATGAAGGGCAGCAATAACGATGCAAACGCGTTTGTAATCAGCCCGATAGCAAGCGCGAGCGGCTTGCCGAGTCTATCGGTGGTGAATGCCACCAATCCCTCGCCGCTCAACTCGGAGATGCCGATCACCGCGGACGCGCCCGCGAGCGCGGCAAGTTTCAACCCGAACGAATCTTCCAGCCATACGCCGAACATCATGTTGACCATTTCATTGGCGGCGGTTGCCCACAATGCGATGGATATTCCCGCCAGCGCGGGGAGATAGGCAAATACGGCGCGATATCCCGCGCGCGCGTCGGTCACGCGTTCGTGATGCGGATCCTCGCGCGGAATGATTTTCCAAATGACAATGAATGCCAGCGCGCCAAGTACCGTCAACATGGGGAAGGGAGCAACCCATCCATACTTCCCAATCAGAAATGCCATGAACGGCACGCCCGCAATAAACGCCGCAGACCACGCAAACTCTGTAATTGCCAGCGCCGTGCCGCGCTGGGCGTAAGGAACGCGATCTCCAAAATACGCCTGCATAGACGGGTCGAACATATATTTACCCAGCATGGCTAACATAAGCGCAATGGCGAGCGTATAAAAACTGGGATATATCGTAACCATACCGACGCCGAGCGTGAAAACGGCAAAGCCCGTCAACATGCCGAATCTGCGTCCGTGACGGTCGGCGATGGGCGCGAAGAAGGGACTAGTTGCGCCGATTAACGAGCGCGCGACCATCAAGTATGACATGGTGGAAATGTCCACGCCGAGTCCGCGCGCAAAGGTGGATAAAAAAGGATACACCATCCTGTGGGCTGTATTCAGGATGGTGCGTAGGAACATGAAGGCGATAAGTTGGAAACGGATGCGCAAGATTTTTTTAGTCGTTGGTTTTCAGCGATAGGAAGAATCTCGTCAGGAAATATCCCGCGACCCACGCGAGAATATTCAACGCGACGAAGAAAATGATGATATTCCACAACCCTGAATTGAAGATGGGCGATGGCGGCGGGTGCATAATATTTTCGGCGGTGGAAAATATTGCGCGCAAAACGACAATGTAGATGATATTTCCCAGCGACGTGAGCCAGCCAATATCGAACAGCCACAAGCCGAGTTGCAGTAAAACGCCCGTGATGGCAAAGATCATCGCAAGGCGGAAGCGCGGCTCGGCGAGGAAGAGTCCGTTCCAGTTGGCTTGCATGGCGAAGAGCGAAAGCGGCAGGTAGGTCAGCCAGAAGACGATGCCCGTTCTGCCGAGCGCGGCGCTCCAATTGTGCAGTTGTTCCTTACGCAGGATCAAGCCCGCCAGTCCGGCAAGCGCGGCGGCGATGAAGGCAACTTCGGCGGCGAGTACCCACGCTCCGTGCAGGTATACAATTCTCACGTTCGATCCCAATGATTTTTCTTCGGGACCAAAGAGCGCCATCAGCGCCAACGCAAGGATGACGAGAAAGAAATAAAAGAGGGGTGATTTTGTTTTGGTCATGCGCGAATTGTACTCCATTCAAATCCGCTTGACATATTATTTGCCTATGATAGACTCACAGCGTTTGGGGAGTAGCCGCCTGCGCTAGTTTCATAGCAGGGTGAATCGTCGTCATACCATTGGCGCGCCATGCGCGTCATCGGCGGTTCATGCGTTTGTAAACGTTGGCGAGACCATCACAGAGGCGTGGTGGTCTCGTTTTAATTTACGGAGTCAAACGTCTCCCGACGTTTGAAAGTTTTCAAAAATCGGGAGATTTTTGAGTCCAAATCGAACAGGAGTTCTTGAATGCCAAACGAAGAGATCAAAGAACAGGAATGGTACGCCTTGCGCGCAGACGACGTTCTTAAACATCTCGAAGCGCGCGATGAAGGGCTGTCTTCCGAAGAAGCGCAGCGGCGTTTGAAAATTTACGGGGCAAATCAATTGAACGAAGCGCCGCGCCCGGGTTTTCTCTCTATTTTGTGGGGACAATTAAATAATTTTGTCGTGATTCTATTGCTCGTCGCTTCGATCATTTCCGCGCTGCTCGGCGATTATATAGAAGCCGCCGCCATTATGGCAATCGTCGTGTTGAATTCGGTTTTGGGCATTATTCAAGAACAGCGCGCCGAGCAGGCGTTGGCGGCGCTGAAAAAACTCGCCGCGCCCGAAGCGCGCGTCATCCGCGACGGGGCGCATATCTCCATCTCATCTTATAACCTGGTTCCCGGCGACATTGTCTTTTTGGAAGCGGGAAATTTCGTCCCCGCCGATTTGCGTTTGCTCGAGGCGATAAACCTGCGCGTAGAGGAAGCCTCGCTGACGGGAGAATCGCTCCCCGTTCAGAAAAATGCCGCGTCGGTTTTGGATAAAAACGTCCCGCTTGGCGATAGAAAAAATACCGCATTCATGGGAACGGTCGTCAACTACGGGCGCGGACGCGGCGTGGTTACGGGAACCGGCATGAGGACGCAGCTCGGGCTTATCGCCGCCATGCTGCAAAATGTGGAAACCGAAGAAACGCCGCTTCAAAAACGGCTCGATCAGTTGGGCAAAACGTTGAGCATTGGCTCGCTTGCGCTTGTGGCAATTGTGTTCGTGGTTGCGCTGATTAATTACACCAACATCGGCGGATTATTTTCCAACCCGCTCGCGTACTTGAAAGAATTTGCGGCGGAAATCACCGACGTGTTTATCATCGCCATCAGCCTCGCCATTGCGGCTGTGCCTGAAGGGCTGCCCGCAGTTGTGACCATTTCGCTTGCGCTGGGGATGCGCGAGATGATTCAACGCCACGCGCTCATTCGCAAATTATCTTCTGTCGAGACGCTTGGCTCGGCGACGACGATCTGTTCCGATAAAACGGGGACGCTCACTCAAAACGAGATGACGGTCACGCGGGTTTGGGCTGACGGTCAATTTGTGCATGTGACGGGGACGGGGTACGCGCCCGTCGGCGAATTTCAAGTGGATGGCGCGAAAGCGGATGTGACCAAATACCCCGCGATTCTTTCCACGCTTTGGCTGGGATTGTTGAACAACGACGCGGAGATCGAGGTCACAGGCGAGACGGAGTCGCAAACGACGTATCGCATTGTGGGCGACCCGACCGAGGGTTCGCTGCTTGTCGCGGCGGCGAAGGCTGGCGCGATTCACGTCGCTCTCGACGAAGCCTATCCGCGCGCGAACGAAGTCCCGTTTGATTCCGAGCGCAAGCGCATGATTACTATTCATAATGTGCGCGCTCCAAAGGCGGGCGATCCGTCTCCGCTTTATGACGACAACCACAAAGACTGGCGCGTCATCGCCGTGAAGGGCGCGCCCGATATTGTGCTGGAATTGTGTACGCAGTATCAGGGCATGGACGATAAACCGCTGCCGATGAGCCGCGAAGCAAAAGAAAGAATCCTCGCGGCGAACGACGCAATGACCAAAGACGCGCTGCGCGTGCTGGGGCTTGCGTATCGTTTGGAAAAAGACGTCCCCGACGATCCCGAAAAAATTAACGCCGATGATTTGGAAAAGAATCTCGTGTTCGTCGGCTTGGCCGGCATGATTGATCCGCCGCGCGCCGAAGTGAAACCCGCGCTCGAACATGCGCGCCGCGCGGGAATCCGCACGGTGATGATAACGGGCGATTATCCCAATACCGCGAAAGCCATCGCCGAAGCGATTGGTCTCCTGCGCCCGGGCAAAGGCGTGATGACCGGCGCGCAACTCGATCATCTCAGCGATAAGGAACTCGACGCGGTTATCGAAGATACCGACGTTTTTGCCCGCGTCTCGCCCGAACACAAAATGCGAATCGTGGACGCGCTGCAAGCGAATAACGAAGTGGTGGCGATGACCGGCGACGGCGTGAACGACGCGCCCGCGATCAAACGCGCCGACATCGGCGTGGCAATGGGAATCACCGGCACCGACGTCGCCAAGGAAACCGCCGATATGGTTCTCACCGACGATAATTATGCGAGCATCGTCGCCGCCGTCGAGCAGGGACGAATCATCTACAGCAATATCCGCAAATTTGTTTTCTTCCTGCTTTCGTCGAACGTTGCGGAAATTATGATTATCTTCCTCGCCACGCTTGCGGGTCTGCCCGCGCCGCTCACCGCCATCCAGCTCTTATGGCTCAACCTCATCACTGACGGCGCGCCCGCGCTGGCGCTCGCAATGGAAAAGGGCGATCCCGATGTGATGGATCAAAAACCGCGCGCGAAGAACGAGCCGATCATCAACAAATCCATGGGGCTTGGCATTTTCATCCAAACGATTACGCAGACCAGCGCGGTTTTAACCGCATTTGGACTCGGCTTGTTGTGGGAACTTGCCGCGATGGGTCATACTCCCGCCGCGGGTCAAAGCGCGTTTTCCTTCCTGTTGAATTTTGATTGGAAAACCGTGGAACTCGCCGCGCTTCACACGTCCGAGACGATGGCGTTCATCACGCTTTCGCTGTGCGAACTCTTCCGCGCTTACACCGTCCGCTCGGAACGCGCCTCGCTGTTCGCGATTGGCGTGTTCTCGAATAAATGGATGCAGTACGCGGTCGGACTTTCCGTCGCGCTGTTATTGTTGGTCTGCGCGGTTCCCTTCCTGCAAACGATTTTCAATACGCACTTCATGTCCGCCGCCGAGTGGACGGTGGTGTTGGGGCTGTCGCTTATCCCCGCCGCGTCGGAAGAAGTTACAAAGTTCTTCCTGCGAAGAAGCGAGAAGTAGCATCAAAAAGACCTCCGAAGGAATTTGGAGGTCTTTTTGATGAGTGTCAATATCCAACATAATCATGTCGTTGCGAGCCCGCTAGGGCGAAGCAATCTTTATTTTGCGGGGAGATTGCTTCGTCGGGCTTCGCCCTCCTCGCAACGACATAATTTTGCAAATCCAGAAGCGCAGTTCTTTATAGAACTTGGATAACCCTTTCAAAAATTCAAAAAAAATCTGAGAGTGTCTAACTTTGTGGGCTAAACACAAAGTCACGAAGACTCGAAGACGCAAAGAAACCTTTGAGGCTTTGCGTCTTTGCGCCTTCGCGTTAAAGAAAGCCCATCCTTTTAGACACTCCTAAAAATCTGTGTAAATCTGTGAAATCTGCGGCAAAGGTTTGCTTGTTTTTGACTTATACAAGAAGTCTAATCATGGCGGGAAAACCGGGATTGATCCTGTCAGATTCAAAACGTGAACTTTGTCCATTACGCGCCGATACAAAGCCCAATACAATTAAACCATGACCAATGACCGCGACCGCAAAAGCATTCTCGCCATTAATCTTGGCTTGCTGATTAACATTTTACTTGCCGTTGTAAAAACGCTTTTTGGTATTCTAGGACACAGCCCCGCGCTGCTGGCTGAAGGCATCAACTCCACTTCAGACGTGGCGTATTACATTGCGGCGAGTATTTTTGTGCGTCTCGCAAATAAACCCGCCGATGCAGACCATCCATACGGACACCGCCAATTCGAAAGCATCGCGTCCGTGCTGATTGGCTCGTTCATTGTCGTGACGGCGGTGGTTGTATTTTGGGACGCGGCGGATAAAATTTGGGACCTGGCGGACGGACTTTCCAACTCGGCGGGCGCGCATCCATTTGCATTGTGGGTCGCGCTTGTGACGGTCTTGATCAAATTCTTCCTGATGAAATACGTCCTCAATCTCGGACACGAGACCAAAAACCCCGTGGTGGAAGCTCTCGCGTATGATCATCGCAACGATTTATTTTCCGCGTCCGCCGCGTCCATCGGTATTTTTCTCGGTCAACATGGGCTGCCCTGGGTTGATCCGCTCGCGGGCGCGCTGGTCGCGTTATTGATTCTACGTACGGGAATTTTCATCCTGCGCGAATCTTCCACAGACCTGATGGGCGTTGTGCCTCACCGCGAAATGGCGGAACGAATTTCGGATTTATTAAAGGAAGTGCGCGGCGTGAAACAACTGGAGGAAATGCAGGCGCACCGCTTTGGACCGCACATCGTCATCAACCTGACCATCGGCATTGACGGCAAGTTGACCGTCCGCGAGGGGGATAAAATCGCCAGTTCTGTGGAGGGAAAATTGATAACCTCCATTCCCAATGTCAGGCGCGTACACGTTCACTATCACCCTGCGGATAAGAGCCACGCGAACATGACGATTGACGATATTTTGGAAGAGTCTCAAAAACATACTTCCCCCTACCAGCCGCAGTATTACGAATAATCCCTAGCGCGGCGATAGATAACGATAATACAACGACTGCCTGACGTTAGCGATAAAGTTTTTCGAGAGTTCGTCGCTCATAAATTGCAGCGTTTTGACGTCGTCTGCGACCAGCGTATCGGGGTGGATTGATTCGAGCGCGCCCGCCTGTTCCAAATGCGTAATCGGTTCGGAGGTCGGCTGCGCGCGCCGGGTTTCGTCCAAAACAAAATAATATTGATACGTTCGATACGCGGAGCGGTTCATTTCGTACATTGGAGTCAACGCGCCAATGACGAGGATTACGCAAAGCGCGGCGCGTAACGCGCGGGGCGGCGCGGTTTGAAAAAGCGCTTCGCCGCCCGCCAGCATCAGGTAGAACAACGGCGCAATCGAAGCGCGCATGGCGAAGTCGCCGCCGCTGCCGATTCTGATAAACGGCGCGGCGAAAAGAAGAATTCCCGTCAGCGCCCAGCGCGGGTCGCGCCATAAACGCGGCGCGAGTACCAGCCATAAGATTCCGCCTTCGAGCAGGAAGAACATCAAAACGTCTTTTATCGCCAGCGTTTGAAATCCGCGTTGTTGGGCGGCGGCGTTGGACGAAAAATAAAGATAGGAAACCGCCGCGATTGCGGTGCTTGCCAAAAGCGCGTCGAAGCGAAGCGATTTGAAAACGTTTTTGAGATCGCGCGATAATTCAATCAGCAGGTAGGGAAGCAATCCCACAGAAATCAACGGGGCGAAGAAGAAACATAACGACCAAGCAAGAATTTTTATATGGATTTTCTTTGAAGAAAGAACAAGCATGATGCACAACCACGCAGGCACGGCTTGATTGAACGTCCAGAATAGTTGCGTGGTAAAAGACGAATATTGCAATTTGTCCGCCCAAACTTCAAGGTGTTGCACGGGCGGAAACAGCGTTGGGTAGTCGCTGGGACGAAGCGCTACGCCGAGCGCGTCCATGCCGCTGAAGAAGACCAGCAGCAAAGAGGCTTTGAGCGCCGACGTTTTTATTTTCAGGCTGATGTGCGCTGCGGTCAGCGCCGCGCCAAGCCATGTCCACAAAAAGAGAAAAAGATTCGCGGCGCTCCATCCAAACAGCTTGCCTGCGAGCGCGGATGGCAGCCAATAGCCCATATAATAGACAAGCGCTTTGACGGGTCCGCGCGCGGGGGAGGAATAAATAACGGGGAAGTCGTAATTAATCAAATCGCGGAAAACCGCGTTGCGCCAATGGTGATCCCAGTTTTGGAAGGCGTATCCGCCCACGCCTGAGAGGAGAACCCAAATACCCGTAATGAGTAACGCGTAATACGTAACGCGTGATTCGTAATTCGTAACCTGATCGGGTTGAGCGGAACGGTCGAGTTGGATAAATATCCAAGTGAGGAGCGCAATGAGTGGAAGCGCAAATATCAAGCGCAGCCATCCCAAACAAAAGAGGATGAAAGGGATAAGGAGGTAAAGATAGGTGAGGCGGAACAACCAGCGAATTTGCATAAACGATTAACGCCTTTTGTAAATCAAGTAGTCGCCTTTATCAACTTCGACGGAGTAATTTTGATTCAAGAACCCGCGCAGTTCGGGGAATTCGCGCGTTGTGTCTTCGCCTGAAACCCAGGGCTTATCTACGGCGGCGACTTCGACGATGAAGCGCGGATTTGCTTTTTGTAATTGGCGCATGAAATCGGCGCGGAGATTTTGGATATAGGGCGTCGAAACGTGGTGATAGAAATAGAAATCAAAAACGTAGGATGTGGCAATCGGCGCGCGCGTTTCGAGCATGGCGAGCAGCGTTCCGCCTGTCCAGTCCAGCGGTTGGACCGTATCGCCTGCTTGCAAATTCGCTTCGAGATATTTTGCGATGACGGCGGCGCGGTCGGTGGTCTTTGCGATGGGTCTGCCTTCTATCTGGCGGATGAAGGTGTTGGAAGGGCGGACGGCGACGAGGATGGTAAAACAAAGGATGAAGGATGAAAGATGAAAGATGAAGGATGAAGAACGTGGGGCGTGGGGCGAGGGACGCAACGGTGTTAAGGCTAGTGATGAAAGTAGAACAATGAAATAAATAAAGGGAATGTAGTGATATTCAAAGAATTGCCCCGAGAGCGCGGGGTAGACGGCGTAGCATAAAGCGAGCGCGGCAAGAAGGTAGGCGCGTTTTTTATTTTCCTGCGGAACAAGATAAACGCCAATCGAAGCGGGCAGAAGCCAAAGGGCGTGTCCGCCGAGTTTGATGGTTTGAGTCAACAAGAAAGGAAGGCGCGTTTCGGCGGGCGTGATTTCCATTTGACCGTTGATTTGCGAATAGAGTCGCCAGTAGTTGAGCGCAATGTCGACGAAGGGCGACAACGCGCCCGTCCATGCGAGCCATGCGCCGACGAGAATAATTGGGATGGAAAATCCAAACGCGATGAGGAGAAGATTCCGCGTCGCGCGTTTGCCCAAATTTGAAACGTGGAACAGCGCGATGGGAATCAGTCCCAGCGCGGCGTGGGGTTTGATAATCGCGGCGAGTCCAAATAAAAATCCCGTTATAAAATAATCGCGGGGAGGTAAATCGTCGCGCAGATTGATCCAAAGGGCAACGGCAATAAAGGGGAGAAAAAGATATTCGCGCTGCAGCGACATGAACGCGCCGCCTTGCATGTATTTCAATCCGAAGAGAATCGCGGCGGCTGCGGCGGGGATTTTCCCGAAGCGGCGCATGAATAAAAATGTGACCGCGAGCAGCGCGGCGAGGATGGCGAGGTCGAGAATGCGGAGCCGAAAAGGACCGAAGGCGCTGAGCGCGCCGAGCAAATAATATGCGAGGAAACTGCCCGGCATTTGAAAATCGAAAATGTCGCGGTAGGGCATGAAGCCTTTTTGCATGAGGAAGGCTTCGTATAAAAGCGGCGCTTCGTCGTGCGCGATGAGCCAGCGCAAAGAGAACGCGGCTTGGACGGCGAGCAGCGCGGCGAGCGGCGCGAGCAGGAAAGTTTGAAGTCGGCGCATCATTTAGGGTTTGAGGTCGTCTTCATGTCCGTAGAGTTCCACTTTGAAAGCGGCGAGCGATTTGTTGATGTCGGTGATAAATGAGATGAGCGACGCAATGAGCGCCAGCAAGCCGACGACAAAAATTGCGCTGATGAGCCATGCGTCTTCGATGCCGAACAACGCGGTGACGAATAGGACGATGATGAGCAGCGCGGCGCATAAAACGCTAATGGAGGCAAGGAGAATGGATTGACGAATCAATTGCGCCTGTTCCCAGAGGATATCAATTTGGGTCAGCAGCCGCCCGCGCGGAGGTCCGCCGATTGATTCGGATTGCGCCAGCAGATTGCGCGCGCGGTCAATGACGCGGGAGAGGCGGTTGGTCATGCTGAGCAGCAGCAAGCCGACGCCCGAAATCAAGATGACGGGTCCGATGGCGGTTTGGAGGACGGGGATTAATTCTTTGATGGAAGTCATGGGAAAAAGATTAATTTAGAACTTCCACTTTTTCAAAACGTCCATCGCTTTGTAATGAGTCAAGTCCAGATGCAGCGGGGTAATGGAAACGTATCCCTGCGAAAGCGCGCCGAAGTCGGTGCCTTCTTCGATGACGCCCGTCGGCGGTTCGCCGCCGATCCAGTAATACGGCTTGCCGCGCGGGTCAACCCGCTCGTCGAGCGCGTCGCGGTACACGCGCAATCCCTGACGGGTAATCATGTAGCCGCTGAATTCGTCTTCTTTAAGATATGGGATATTGACGTTCATCACCACGCCCTTTGGCAGCCCGTCGGCGATGACTTTTTCTGCGATGCGGCGCGCGACAATGGCGGCGGTGGAATAGTCCAATTTTTCTTTGAATCCTTCGGGCGAATCGAGCGAGACCGCGATTCCTTTCACGCCCGCGATGACGGCTTCCATCGCGGCGGTGACCGTGCCTGAATAGGTCACGTCATGCCCGATGTTTGCGTTGGGATTGATGCCCGAAATAACGAGGTCAATTTTCCCTTCGACCAGTCCCAGCAGCGGAAGCGCCACGCAGTCCGACGGCGCGCCGTCGGACATGAACGCGGGCGTTCCATCCGCGAGGAAGGTTTCGCGCACGCGCAGCGGACGCTCCATTGTTTTGACGTGCCCCGAAGCCGACCAGTTCTTGTCGGGCGCGAAGACGGTCACTTGTCCAAGTTTGCGCATTTCCTGCGCGAGCGCTAAAAGTCCCGGCGCTTGTACGCCGTCGTCATTGGTTACGAGTATGTGCATGAGGTTATTTCCAGTTTTTGAATTTTCGATTGGAATTATAACGCTACGTATCGGTTAAAAAGAAACCTCCGAGTTTTTTTGAAACTCGGAGGTTTGATCGCTATCCAACGCTTCGCAGCATCACGCCATTTTGCGACGGGTCATGCAGCAGCAAGCCTTCTTCTACTTTGTTGGATGAAATTCCCGCCGCGTCAATTCTTGCGACGACGGCGTCCAGCGCGGATTGATTCGGCAGGTCAATTGTGAAGTAGCGCAGCCCAATCGCGTCGTCAGGCGGAGGCGGCGCGCCTTCTCCCTGCCACGCGTTTAATCCAAGATGGTGATGATACCCGCCCGCCGAAACGAACGCGGCGTGAAAAGTGGACGACATCCCCATCACGTCGAACCCGATAACGCCGTGATAAAAATCCACAGCCTCTTGAACGTTACGCATGTATAAGTGAATATGTCCCACGCGCGTTTCGGGCGAAAGCGGAGCGTCGAGACGGTCATCCGCTTTGAGGTGAGAGAAAAGCGCGTTCACGTCCAACGCTTCGCGCCCGTCGCTCAATGTGCCGTCGGCGCGGCGGGTGACAAAATCATTATTCTCGATGGCGAACATCCCATCTTCAGGCGACTCGCAATACAGTTCGATGCCATTGCCTTCAGGGTCGTCGAGATAGGTGGTCTTCGTCATAATATGGTCGGTGGGATGGTTGCGGTATTTCAGCGCGGATAAACGCGCCAGCGCGCGCGCCAACTCGCGGCGGCTGGGAAACCATATCGCAAAGTGATACAACCCCGTTACGCCGCGATATTTCTTCAAACCTGATTCTTCGGTCAAGCGGAGCAAATCCGCGCCGCCCGCGCCCAGCGCCGCTTTGTTCCCTTCGCGCCAGTGGAGTTTGAATCCCAGCGCCTGTTGATAGAACAAAATTTGATGATCGAGATTTGCAACCGTTAAAGAAACAAGTCCCATTTGCGTTGCGGGATGAATTGAAAATTGTGTTGTCATTTTTTCCTCTTACTACTATGACAACGACTTTTCGATATTTATTACTGCGCGGGATCGACGCCGTAAGCCATCGCCAGATAGTACGCCATGTAATCGCCAAACAAAATCAAAGTCCATATATGCGCCATTGCGGATTCTCCGCGCGCTTCCACCGCGTCTACGTTCAAGCCTTCGAGCATGAAAGTCTGGCGCATAAAGTTGGCATGGCTGCGGTTGCGCGGATGGTCGGACGGCGCGCGCAAAAACATGGTCATGGTATGCGCGTTTAGCGTCTCGGTTGGGTTGAGCGTGGCGGATAGAGCGTTGTGATTCGCTTCGGGGAGGATTTCAAAATTCGCGCCCGCCTTCGCAAGTTGATTGATTTGCGTCTTCCAGCGCCGCGCAACGGGCGCGAACGCGCCTGCGCCCACGAGGGTGATCCATCTTCCCACCATTTGCCCCGCATACCGTTTGGCGGGGTTGGTCACGGCGGGCTCTTCCTCGCGCAGGCGTTCTTGCGATTTCTTCATCGCGGAAACGGCTTCGGTTATATCGGCGGACGGGTCGGCGATGAATCCCATGCGCGAAAATAACGCGAGCAGCAGCGCAAATGACGCGGCGACGCCCGCGTTCGGAAGATTCCATGCGGCGATATTTTTCTCTGCCGCAAGTTTTGCCAGATTGCCCGCCGAGATGACGAATACGCTGCAATCGTTTTTCAGCGCGGATTGGAACGCGTCCAGCGTTTCTTCGTCCGCGCCTGTGTGCGAGACGCAAACGACGAGGGTTTGTTTCCCGCGCGCGAAGGCGGGCAGACCATAATCGCGGTGAACGATTAGCGGGAGTCGAATTTCCGCGAAAACAGAAGCCGATACGAGGTCGGCGGCAAGCGCGGAATCTCCCATCGCGCAGACGATTATATTTTGGACGTCGGGAATATTCGGGAGCGGGAGCGTCGCGCTTAAATCCCACGCGGATTGGAGTTGGTCGGGGAGCGCGTTAATTTCGGCGAGCCGATTTTGCGTATCCAGTTGCTTGAAGAGTTCGAGGTTATCCAGATTCATGTTTTACCACCATCGCGGTTGCGCGGGATTTTTTTCAGATAAATTTATTTTAACCCAGCTCGCGGGGAAGTTGGGCTTTTATCAAAAATGTTAATTGACGCATTATGCGCTTGCATGTATAATTTTCAAACGAGCCTGATAATGGCTAAAGAGGATATTTATGGCGTTGCGCGGAAATTTACGAGATTTCACAGTTACACAACTTCTAAATCTTATCAACCTTGCCAGCAAAACCGGTACTTTGGTTTTGGATGGTCCTTCCGAGCAGGCGTATGTTTCATTTCGCGAAGGCAAATTAGCGTACGCGCGCGTTGGAAAAGAGGATGGCAGCCTTGCGTTAGTGTTGCATAAAGCCAGCAAGATCAACGCCAATCAATACCGCGCCATCGCGGATCGCGCGGGTCAAATGACCGATAAGGAACTCGGCTTGCTTCTTATCAATGCGGGGTATGTTACGCAGGAAGATATTCTCGTCAATTTACAGGGCTATTTTACAGAAACGGTGCGTAAATTATTTACATGGGTGGAGGGGATTTTCCGCTTTGAGAACGATATGCTCCCGCCCGATGACCGCATCAACGTGCGGCTTGATCTTGAAAATATTATTATCGAAGGTTCGCGCCAGTTGCGCGAGCTCGAACAGTTGCAGGATGAAATTCCAAGTTTGGATATGGCGCTCAAGTTTACCGAGCGTCCGCTGACCAACGTCAACTTGAGCGTGGACGAATGGAAAGTGGTCAAGTTTGTAGACCCGAAGAATACCATGCGCCAGATTGCCAGTACGAACAAACTCAGCGATATTGAAGTCCGCCGCATTGTGTACGGGTTGCTGCAAGCGGGCTTGGTCGAATTGACGCGTCCTGCCAATATGGTTATTCCGCCCAACCCCAAACAGTTCCCAACGCAAGACAAAGAGGAACAAAAGACATTGATCAATAAATTAATTGGTCGCATTCGTACCATGTAATCATTGGTTTTATAAGGATAGGAATTATGCAAACTGTCAAAATGGTAGTCACGGGACCGTTCAGCGCGGGCAAGACGCAGTTCATTCAGTCTGTCAGCGAAATTGACGTGGTCGCTACGGAGCGCAAAATATCTTCCGACGAAGAGCGCTCGGTAAAATCGGCGACAACAGTGGCGATGGATTTTGGTCGCATCACGGTTGACGGCGACTTGGTGCTGTACCTCTTTGGCACGCCCGGTCAAAAGCGCTTTGATTTCATGTGGGAGATTCTCTCTGAAGGTATGTTAGGGTTTATCGTGATGGTAGACAGCACGCGCCCCGAAACCTTCCGCGAAGCGCGCTCCATCCTCGAAACCTTCCGCGCCTACGCCCCCACTCCCTTTGTCGTCGCCGCGAACAAGCAGGATATGGAAGACGCGTGGGAAATGGACGATATTCGCCACGCGCTGCGGCTCGATAGCGCTACGAAACTTCTGCCTTGCGTTGCGACAAGCCGCGACACGGTCAAGACGGTTCTGCTTGAACTGTTGTACAGTATCCTATTAGAAATGGAATCCGGAAAGTAAAAACGGATTATCTCCCGCCGTGTCTTCAATTACAACTGATCAAGGAATCGTTCATTACGAAGTATACGGACGCGGGCGTCCGGTAATTCTTCTGCACGGATGGCTCGGCTCGTGGGGGTTGTGGCAAGAGACGATGGCGTATCTTGGCGCGTTTTACCGCACCTACGCATTAGACTTTTGGGGATTTGGCGAATCGGGAAAAAAGCGCGAAACATACGCCGTTTCAGATTTTGTGGATTTGGTCAATCAATTTATGGAACAGCTCGGCATCGTCCATGCGCCTTTGGTGGGGCATAGCATGGGCGGCACGGTCAGCCTTTCGGTGGCGATCAAATATCCCGAGCGCGTCAGCAAAGTGGTGGTGGTCGGCTCTCCCATCGTGGGATCGTCGCTCGCGCCGCTGCTTAAACTTTCAGGGTATCGCCCCATCGCGTTCATGCTCTTCAATATGATGGGAGCCTTCCGCGCGGGGATGAAAGTCTACTCCCCGTATATTTGCAGCGACCCGAGATTCCCCGCCATGATGGATCGCGACCTTTCGCGCACCACGCTCGAATCCTTCCTGCTCTCGATTGCCTCCCTCCACCGCACCGATCTGACTCCCCAGCTGCCGCAAATCAAGATTCCCGCGATGGGCTTTTATGGCGACAAGGACGTTATCGTACATCCCTTGCAATGGCAGCCCATGCTGCGCGGAATTCCGCACGCGGCTATCGAGCGTTTTCCCAAAGCGGGACACTTCCTCATGCTGGAAGAACCGACCGCCTTCACGCAAAAATTAAAAGCGTTTTTAGACCAACCAGCGCCGCCCGCCGTATAGCGCGGCGCATTGATAGACGGGGGAATTGCGGTCTTATCGGCTGTTAATGTGTATATTCCGCACTTTGATTTATAATACCAACATGTTAAAAGTCGTCAGGCACGTAAAGACTCCCATCATGCCTTTTTGCGAAGCGGCGCGCGAGCTGCGTATTCAAAATAAACCGCTCTGGCTGCATCAGCGTGACGTGCTCCAGCCGTACACCACGCGCGAAGTCGAACTGATGAGGAAGGAAGACCTCGTGCCAAATGTGCGCGAAGAGATGATCGTATACCGCGACAATCTCTTTTTCGACAAATTCTATATTGACGCGTTCATGGAAAAAGCCGTCAAACGCGGACGCCCCGTGCGCGCCGCGTTTCGCGCCGACGACCCCGCTTTCCGCGAACACGCTTTCCCGCTTTCCAAATCCTATACGCCGGCGGGCAGTTTATATCTCGCCGATCTTTGGTATTATCCCAAAGGTCCCGTGCCAGACGTCGAGCCGCTGGTGATTGACATGCAGGCGCGCGAAATCGGCTATTATCACGTGCCGACATATATGGTAGGCGATACCAGCGGCGACCTCGTCTTTCAAGTTCCGCTGCGCGCAATGCTGGCGATTGATTCCTGGGTGCATGTTTTCATCGCGGATATGGTTTTTAGCCAATTTGCCCACGGCGCGCGCTTTGAGAAACGCTTGAAAGAAGACTTGTTTTTCAAATTAAACATCATCGGCAAAGCCATCTATGAAGGCAGGCAGGTGCTTGAATGTTCGGAACTGGTCAAGGTCGGCAAGGGCTGCGTGATTGACCCAAGCGCCATCATTCACGGACCGACGGTCATCGGCGATAACGTCACAATCAACGCGGGGTCTGTGATCGAGAATTGTATTATCGGCAACAATGTTAATATTTCGCAGGATGTGCAGCTCATGCTTTCGGTGGTCGGCGACGGCGCTTTTCTGCCGTTTCGTAGCGCTTTGTTTATGACGACCCCGATGAGCGACAGCATGTTGGCGCAAAATACTTGTTTGCAAA
>JAQTWR010000219.1 GCA_028689195.1 Anaerolineales bacterium
GTCGGCAAACGTATCGCCAAGTTGCAAAAGATTTCCCGCAATCCGCACAGGCGCGCCGGGAACCGTGTTATCCGGGACGGCGACGGAGAATGTCACACTCACCTGCTGCGCGGGTTTGACGCGCAATTCAACGATGGTCGAGGGATTTTCCGCGACGACCGCGCCCTGTTGAAACGGCTGGTAAAAACCGTCGAGGCTGTAAACGAGTAAATTTTGCGTGCCTATGGGCAGGTCAAAAAGTTCAAAGCGCCCCATCGAATCGGTAATGGACTGCGCGCCGCTGGCGGCGACGAGCATATTTGGCAGCGGCGAACCCGTATCTGCGTTAAGGATTGTGCCGAGAATCGTCCCCGTTTGGCGCGTAAGAGATTCGTCGCCCCAATGCGCGATGATGTCCCGCGCTTCGCCCGGTCCCGCGACGTAATACATGCGATAGCGAATCTGCGCGCCGAGATTGGTATTTTCAGAAACCTGCGAAGCGCCGCTGCGGGTGTAGCGATACTTGACGACAGAGTTATAAGGCAGGGGCAGCGTGGCTGCATAGGTCAACGAATCGCGCGCGCTCATCGGGTATTGCGTCGCGTTCATCTGAAGTCCGGTCACTTCGTCGAGAACCGTAAGGATGAGCGTTTCGTTCGGCGGCAGCGGCGAGGGCAGCACTACCGTAAACGTCGTCTGCGCCGCAGGTTGGGACGTGGCGGGCGGGACGACGCTCGCAGGGATGGCGGTGGAGGTATTCCCCAATGGATTTTGGAATAAAGAAAGCGTACACGCCTGCCCCGTCAGAATAAGCGCAATCGCCGCAGTAATGATGCGGCGAAACAATAGGGATTGCTGGTTCATTTTCTCTCCTCTTGCCGCAACTTCACAAACGCGGCGCGGCGATTAAATATCGCGCTACTCTTTTTCGTTTCGCTTTCGCCCGGCGTAGGCGATATAACTCAGTCCAATACTAATAAAGTACAGCAAAATCATCGGCGCCATCACCAAGCCCTGATTGATCGGATCAACGGTGGGCGTGATCGCCGCCGCGACGATGGTGATGATGACGACCGCCAATCTCCACTGTTGGGCAAGGACTTTCGGCTCGATGAATCCAAGCGCGGATAAAACATAAATAACCAGCGGGAACTCAAAGGAAAGTCCCACCCAAAACATCAAACCCGTAACGAACGAGAAGTAGGAATCAGGGCGCAGCTCGGTTTTGATGCCCATAAAATTAATCAGGAAGGGCAGCGCGGCGGGCAGCATAATATAAAACGTAAACGCCGCGCCCGATAAAAACAAAAATCCCGCGAGCGGAATTCCAACCAGACTGATTTTGCGCTCATGCGACCTGAGTCCCGGCGCGACAAAACGCCAAATTTCCATCGCAATATAAGGGATCGCCAGCGCAATGCCCAAGAACAGCGCCGCCTTCATAAATACGCCGATAGATTCCGTCGCCTCAATCGCTTTGAGTTGACTCAATCCGCCGATGGGCTGCGAAAGAAATTCGACGAATTGCTGCGTAAAGAAGAAGGAAACGCATATCGTAAGAATCAGCGCCAGCACCGAGCGCAGCAGATGTCCGCGCAGGGCTTCCACCTGATTCCACATCATCTGGCGCGTATCCTGATCGGAGACCAAATCAACGAACACATCGGTCAGCGGGCGTTCCTCCGGCTCGGTGTTCAAAAACTTATTGAACCGTTTCACTGCGCGAAACGGAAATGCGACGATGTTGAAAATCAAGCGGAAGGGAAATGAAACGACCTTCCATAGCCCGTCAAAGAATTTTGGAAAACGCCGATACAACGCCCGAAACGGAAAGGCAATGATGTTGAAAATCAAACGAAAGGGGAACGAAATCACGCGCCACAACGCGGGAAAGAATCGAGGGAAGCGTCGGTGCAGCGCGCGAAACGGGAAAGCGATAATATTAAAAATTAAAAGGAAGGGAAAGGCGATAACCCGCCACGCTCCCGCAAAAAATTTACGCATCTTTTTTCAGGTCGCTTTCGTCTTTGTTTTCTTTTGTTTCCACCGCAGGTTCGGGAGTTTTAACCAAAGGAGTTACAGGCGGAACAGACAGGCTGCGTTCGGGCGAAGGATACTGCTTCATCAAATTGTTAAGCGGGTCGTTTATATCCTTGCCGATTTTATTCAAATCCTCGTTCGCTTCGCGCATCAAACGCGTGGGCATATTCCGCAATTCGCGCGAGGTCTGCTGGAAAATCTTCCAGCCGTCGGAAGTCACCAAATTCCGCAGCCACTTGCCGATGGTTTTCCCCGCCTTTTGCATATCTTTCGGTCCCATTATGATAATGGCAACGATAAAAATAAAAATCAATTCGGGCATGCCGACGCCAAAAAGTTCCATAAGTTATGATTCCAGACGCGCTTCGCGCGCGATTCTATTCTTGATGATTTGATGGATTTCGCTTTCATGCTCGACCAATGTGCCAAGCACGCCGTTGATAAATCGCGGCGCGGAATCCGAGCCGTACAATTTTGCGAGTTCCACCGCTTCGTTAATCGCCACTTTGACGGGCGTTTCGCGGAACACCGCAAACTCCCAAAACGCGATTCGCAGGATGTTGCGGTCAATCGTCGTGATCTGGTCTAGGGGCCATTCGGGCGCGTATTTGGCAATCAATTGGTCGAGGTCTTGAGTGAGGGGCAGCACGCCAAAAACGATCTGCCTTGCGAATTCGGCGAGATCATCTGAAAGCGGCGCATCCTCCAACCGCAATTTCAAAATATCGGTCGGAGGGTGATTCGCCATATCGGTTTCGTAAAGTACTTGCAGAGCAATGGATCGCGCTCTGGTGCGGGATTTCATTTATTGAGCCTCGTCGTCCCTATAATCAATATCTTCGATATGAACGTCAACGCGCCCGACGTCCATTCCCACCATTTCTTGAATAGCGCGCGCCACTTGCTGCTGCGCGTTGCGGCTGACTTCGCGGATATTTACGTCCTGTTGGAGGACAAGATGCAAATCCACGTAAACGATGTTGTCTTCCGTCTCAATGCGAACGCCGTCGTTCGCGCCGCGTTTGAAGAAGCGATTCACGCCGCCTGATATGGGCGCAAGCCTGCTGACGCCGGGAACTTGCAACGCGGTAAGACGCGCAATAGTGGTCAACACATCGGGCGAAACGGTCGTTTTACCTTGGGTTTCTTCTGTCATGTCTTCTCTCCTTTTTACATCATCGCCATGCCGCCGTCAACGCCAAGCGTTTGTCCGGTGATATACGCGGCTTCGTCGGAAGCAAGGAAGGCGGCGGCGTAAGCGATCTCTTCGGGTTTGCCTTTGCGCGCCAATGGAACCATCATCTTGACGGCGTTCTCCAAAGTCTCGGCGGGCATCGCGTCTAGAATTTCGGTGTCTACAAATCCGGGCGCAATGGCGTTGACGGTGATATTTCGCGCCGCGACTTCGCGGGCAAGCGCTTTCGTAAATCCGATCAAACCCGCTTTCGACGCGGAGTAATTCGTCTGACCGGGGTTTCCCATTTGCCCTGCGACCGACGCCATGTTGATAATACGCCCGACGCGTTTTCGCATCATGTGTTTGACGGCGGCTTTCGAGCAGTTGAACGCGCTTTTCAAATTGGTGTTAATGACCGCGTCCCAATCGGCTTCGGGCATCATCATAATTAGTTGATCGCGCGTAATGCCGGCGTTATTAACAAGAACGCTCAAATCGCCGAAAGTTTCGATTGTAAACTTGACCAGCGCTTCGGCTTGCTTGAAATCGGCGACGTCCGCTTGAAACGCGGCGGCTTTTCCGCCCGCTTCTTGAATCTTCTTTACGACCTCTTCGGCGGCATCCGATGATTTGTTGTAGTTGACGACGACCGCCGCGCCGCGCGCCGCGAATTCCAACGCGATGGCGCGTCCAATGCCGCGCGAACCGCCGCTGACGAGCGCTACTTTATTTGCTAACGATAAGGTCATGGCTTTATTTCCTTTGAATATTTTTTCGTCATATTTTTTGAATTATACACGCTGTTTCAACCCAAACGCCAAAGCCGCGCCGCCGCCCAAAGCGAGGATTGCCGCCCACAAAAAAGCGTCCTCCCAAAAGCGGATCGGGAATAAGCGAATGAGCGTATCCGAATAATCGAAGAGCCACGAATTTCCCTCAAAAAATATATGGTGGAAGAAAATAAAAAATTGGTCGAAAATACCGGGGTTGACCAGAATTCCCGCGCCGACAATTAATCCCAAACCGACGGCGAAATAGATCATCCACCAGCCGCCGCGACGCAAACCGTCGAGATATTCAGCCATCCATTTTTTGCGCCACGCAAGAAGGGCGCTCAATAGAAGCGACGCAAGCGCGATATAACCAGCGCGCAGCGCGCCTAGCGTCACGTTTTTCACGTCCGCCATGTGATTGAGTTCGCGCCCGTTGTAAATCGGCTGCCCGTCGTCGAATTGCAAATTGGCGAGGTAGGAAACATCCGCATTGTTGACGAGATACGTCACCGAAGGGCTTGCCCATCGCAGCCGATCCTGCTGCGTAAAACCGTAGGGGTCTGCGGGAAAATACGGCATTCGATATTCGATGTTGTAATAAATGGGCGAAAGCAAAATCCGCAGCGCTGCGCCGATGAGGACGATGGGAGTGAGAAAAGATACGAGGTAGGAAAGAAAGGTTGGAAAAATTGGTTTCATATTTTTATTCATAGCGAGATTATACTCGCGGGAACATTCATCTCTTTTTGTAAAATGGGAAGCGGGTATAATTTCAATTAATGAAAACCTTTGAGCAAATTCGTCGGCAACTTTCAGCGGGAGAGTTTGAATTTTCCCGCCATGCTTTGAAGCGAGCGGTTGAAAGAAACATTTCGGAAGATGAAATTATTCAAACAGCAGAGTATGCCGAAATCATAGAAGATTATCCCGACGATAAATATTCTCCAAGTTGTTTGGCGCTTGGGTTTACAGAAAAAGGTCGTCCGCTTCATTTACAAATATCGTTTGCGGACACGCCAGCGGTCAGGATCGTCACAATATACGAACCCAATCCTGAAGAATGGATTGAGTTTAGGAAGCGGAGATAATATGTTCAAATGTCATATTTGCGGTTCGACAGAAGCGCGCGAAGAATTCGTAAGCGAAGTTTTTCAAATTGACGGAAAACCCGTTCTTGTAGAAAATATTCCCGCGCAAGTTTGCGCGCGGTGCGGCGAAGAGATTTTCAACAGAGAGACTGTTGAAAAAGTGCGCCTGATTGTTCACGAACAGAAGAATCCGATCAAGTCTGTGCAAATGGATGTATTTGCTTTCGCATAAATCGGGCTTATTCGTTAAGCGCGAGATCGCTTCGGCGCAAGAACAAGAGCGCGCCTCGCAATGACGGGGGATTTTTTACTGCAAATACTCCAGCCCGCCTTCAAGGATAAAACTCACCACCATATCGTTGACGATCCACTCGATGGGGGCAAGATCGTCGGTGAAAACGGTAGTGCGGGTATATCCGTCTTTGAGGTTGACAAAGGTGGAAACCAT
>JAQTWR010000220.1 GCA_028689195.1 Anaerolineales bacterium
CGAGTTCGGTGGCGTCTATCAGGCAAGGCATTACGGGCTACCTCGACACCTATCAAAAACAGATGGGCGCGCTGGTCGGCGTGGGAAGCGCGATCAATTCTTCATTGAGTTTGAATCGCGCGCTCATGGTCATCATGGATTCGCTGATTGCGCTCATGGGCGCGGAACGCGGTTTTCTCATGCTGCGCGAACCCGACGGCAAATTGAAGGTCCGCGTTGCGCGGGGAATAGACCACGACGATTTGCATCAAGAGCCTTTTTCCATTAGTAAAACGATCGTGCGCCGCGTAATCGAAAGCGGCGACGCCATTTTAACGACGAACGCGCAGGACGATCCGCGCTTTGGCAACCAAATCAGCGTGATGTCTTTTCATTTGCTTTCGATACTATGCGCGCCGCTTAAAATCAAAGACAACCTTATCGGCGTAATTTATGTGGATAATCGCGTACGCACGGGGATATTCGACAACAACGACCTGAAGTTAATCTCCGCCTTTGCCAATCAGGCAGCCGTCGCAATTCATAACGCGAGTTTATTCAACGACCTGCAAGAAAGCAACGCCGAATTGGAAATGGCGTATCAAGCCACGCTGGAAGGCTGGGTGCGCGCGCTCGATATGCGGGATAAGGAAACCGAGGGACATACGCAGCGAGTGACGACGCTCACGCAGAGTCTGGCTCAAGCAATGGGCGTTGACGACGAGGCGATGTTGCACATCAGGCGCGGCGCGCTCCTGCATGACATCGGTAAAATGGCAATCCCCGACGGGATTCTGCTCAAGCCCGCTCCCCTTTCGCCAAAAGAACGCATCCTCATACAACAGCATCCCGTTTATGCGTATGAGATGATATACCCAATTAAATTTCTGCGCCCCGCATTGGATATTCCATATTGTCACCACGAAAAATGGGATGGGACGGGGTATCCGCGCGGATTGAAAGGCGAAGAGATTCCCCTCGCGGCGCGGATATTTGCGATTGTCGACGTTTGGGACGCGCTTGTCTCTGACCGTCCATATCGCAAAGCGCTGGCGCCCGCAGACGTGCAAAACGATATTCTCAAATTGTCAGGCTCTCACTTCGACCCGCGTGTTGTGAAAGCGTTTTTCTCCATGAAGAGCCTGCATGAAACTTACTCATCCCTGCGGCAATCTCAGAGTTCCCCAACGACCCCGCCTTTTTGGGAATAATGTCCTAAGGGTTTGTAGATTATTAACTTCCGTCATTGCGAGGAGAGGAGCGACGAAGTAATCCCCATTTTACGAATAAAAGATTGCGTCGCCTTGCTCCCTACTAAGGAACAAGGAATTTCAAAACCATTTTGCCACGGGTTTCACTAATTTGCGCGAATTTTTAAATCCATCCGTGATAATCCGCGTAATTCGCGGCTGAATCTTTTGTTCCTTTCGCTTTGAACCGCGTTTTTTGCGCGGTGGTTTTACTCACAGTCGTCCCGATGATTTTTCGGGAGAATGACATGGGTGTTTGATGTTGGACGCTCCCCTATTTGACGACCTGACCTTAATTCCAAATGTTTGTGGTATAAAAAACCAGATTAGTTTCATAACAATAAGGGGACACAGGGGGGAAGCGGCGTTCAAACGACCAAAGAAAGGAGAACAATGACGAAGAAAAAAACAGTAGTAGCGGCTGCGTTGGGCGAGTGCGTTCATGTGGCGGGCGTTATGAATTTCCTTACTCTGGCGGAATCTGCCGGGTGGAAGACCGTGTTCCTCGGTCCCGCCGTATCTATTGACGAGGTGTTGAGCGCAGCCAAACGAGAGAAAGCCGACCTGGTGGGAATTTCGTATCGCCTCACGCCTGAGACGGGCGAAAGATTATTGGGCGACTTTGCAGAAGCCGCGTCTGAGTTACATGAGAGGGGAGTTCGATTTGCGTTTGGCGGCACGCCTCCCGTTGTGGAACGCGCCAACTCCATTGGATTTTTTGAACGCGCATTTGACGGCAGCGAACCGGTCGAAGAGATTCTTGCGTACCTAAAAGGCGCTCAATCGCCAATTTCGAGCGAAACCGATTTTCCCCAATCTGTCGTAGAGCGTATTCAGTGGAAATCGCCGTACCCCATATTGCGCCACCATTTTGGGCTTCCTACAATGGAGGCGACGATTGACGGCATACAAAAAATCGCCGAAGCGAAAGCGCTGGACGTCATCTCGCTTGGCGTTGACCAGGACGCGCAGGAGAATTTTTACCATCCCGAAAGACAAGACCCGCGCAGGAAAGGCGCGGGCGGAGTTCCCGTGCGAAGCGAGGATGATTACCGCGCGTTGTATCAAGCCTCGCGGCGCGGAAATTTTCCGCTGCTGCGAACTTATTCTGGCACAGATGATTTCATCCGCCTCGCGGAAATGTATACGCAGACAATCAACATCGCGTGGTGCGCCATTCCGCTGTTTTGGTTCAATCAAATGGACGGGCGCGGACCCTGGGATTTGGAAGGTTCGATCCGCGAACATCAAAAGGTGATGAAATGGTACGGCGAGCGCAAGATTCCCGTCGAGTTGAACGAGCCGCATCATTGGGGGATGCGCGATTCGTCGGACGCGGTGTTTGTCGTCACGGCGTATCTTTCCGCGTATAACGCGCGCGCTTTCGGCGTGAAGGATTACATCGCGCAGTTCATGTTTAACAGCCCGCCGGGACTCTCCGACGCGATGGATTTGGCGAAGATGATGACGGTTTTGAAAATGATCAAGCCGCTTCAAAACAGGAATTTCAAAATATGGAAGCAAACGCGCATCGGCTTGCTCTCGCATCCGCTCGACCCCGATGCGGCGCGCGGGCATCTTGCGGCTTCCGCTTATTTGCAAATGGCGCTGAAACCCGATATTTATCACATCGTCGGGCATACTGAAGCGCACCACGCCGCGACCGCCGACGACGTGATCGAAGCGAGTCGCATCGTCCGCCGCGCGATAGATAACGCGATGGGCGCGCCGAGAATCACCGCCGATCCGGCGCTTCAGAAACGCGTCACGCGGCTGATTGCGGACGCGAACAAAATGCTGGACGCAATCTATGCGCTTTCCCGTTCTTCTTCCGATCCATTTACCGACCCCGATATTTTAACGCGCGCCGTAACCTCGGGCATTCTCGACGCGCCGCAATTGCTCAATAATAAATTTGGGCGCGGACTGACGAAGACGCGCATTGTAAGCGGCGCAAGCGTGGCTGTCGCCGACGATGGAAAGCCGCTTTCGGAGGCGAATCGTTTGAAGGGACTCTTGAAAGGAAGATAGGCTTCGTTGAAATCTACTCGAATCATATAAGGAGACGCGACATGAAAACAAATTATGCAGTCATCGGGGCAGGACACGGCGGCAAGGCTATGGCGGCTCACCTTGCGCTGATGGGGTTTTCCGTTTCGTTGTACAACCGCACGCTCGATCATATTGTCGTGATTAAAAAACGCGGCGGCATTGAACTGCTGGACGGCGGGAGCGACGGCGCCCCGCACGGGTTTGGCAAACTGGCGCGGGTGACTTCCAACATGGCTGAAGCGCTCGAAAACGTAGACGTCATCATGGTGGTGTTGCCGTCTTCCGCGCACGCGGATATTGCCCACGTTATGTCGCCGCATTTGAAAGACGGGCAAATCGTCATTTTGCATCCGGGTCGAACCTGCGGCGCGCTGGAGTTTTCAAAAGTATTGCGCGATACCCAATGCAAAGCCGATGTGACCATCGCCGAAGCGGAGACGTTCATTTACGCGTCCCGCTCCGATGGTCCCGCGCAGGCGCATATCTTTCGCATCAAAGAGGCTGTTCCGCTTGCCGCGCTGCCTGCCACGCGCACGCAAAAAGTGTTGGACGCAATCGCCGACGCTTATCCCCAATTCATTGACGGCGTGGACGTGTTGAACACGGGCTTGAACAATATGGGCGCGATTTTTCATCCCGCGCTGACCCTGCTCAACACAGGTTGGATCGAATCCACGCACGGCGATTATCAATTCTATATTGACGGCGTGACTCCGTCCGTCGCGCGCATGTTAGAGGTGTTGGACCGCGAGCGCGTGACGGTCGCATCCGCGTTGGGAATCCGCGCGCGCACCGCGCTCGAATGGCTCAAACTCGCCTACGATACCGATGGCGAAGACCTGCACGAAGCCATCCATAACCAGCCCGGGTATTACGGCATCAAAGCGCCGCCTACGCTCAATCATCGCTATCTTTTTGAAGATGTGCCGATGAGCCTCGTCCCTATCGCGTCTCTTGGAAAACGATACGGCGTTTCTGTGCGCGGCATGGAAAGTATGATTCAAATCGCCAATATCATCCATCGCACCGATTATTGGCGGCGCGGGCGCACTGTGGAAAGACTGGGTCTTGAACAATGGAGTGTGAGCGAATTGACCCGCTTTGTTCAGGAAGGCAGCGTTGAGTCATAACCGTCATCACGAAAGCCGCGCCAATTACGACCGACTGAGCCGCTGGTACGACCTGCTCGGCGCGTCCAGCGAACGCGCAGCCAAATTGCGCGGGCTGCAACTACTGAACGTTCAGCCCAAAGAGCGCGTCCTCGAAATCGGCTGCGGCACGGGAGAATCCCTGCCCGCGCTATCCGCCGCGAATCGGGTCTTCGGCTTGGATTTATCCGCGGGCATGTTGGGCGCGGCGCGGAAAAAACTCAAGAAGTTTTCCGTATCCAACGCCGACTGTCTTCAAGGCGACGGCGTATGCCTGCCGTTTTCAGATAAATCATTCGACGCGGTCTTTATGAGTTTCACGCTGGAGTTATTTCCCGCAGAGGAGATTCCGCTTCTTCTGCGGGAATGTATGCGCGTCCTGCGCCCGGGCGGACGAATTGGGGTCGTGTCGCTTGCGCGGAAAGAGAATCCAAACTACGCGGAAAGAATCTACAATTGGGCGCATCGCCGCTTTCCGCGCATTGTGGACTGTCGCCCAATTTTGCTCGAAGATATTATGAAAGACGCCGGCTTTGAAATTTCCAGCGCCCAGGAAATATCCATGTGGGGATTGGCGGTCGGTATTCTGTCGGCGTCAAAACAATAATTCGCAGGTCGCGCTTGCGGCGCGATAATTGCAAAAAGGAGAAAATATTATGTGTGGAATCGCTGGAGTATTACGACAACCAGCAAGCGATAACGTCAAATGTATGGTTGAAAAAATCGCGCATCGCGGACCGGACGGTCGCGGCGTGCAGGAACTTCCGCATGGCGCGCTGGGGCATACCCGCCTTGCTATTTTGGACGTCGAGGGCGGCGTTCAACCGATGACGTATGAAGATATGTGGATCGCGTTCAACGGCGAGATATATAACTACCGCGAGTTGCAGAAAAAATACCTGCCCGAACAAAAAATGAAAACGCATTCCGATACCGAAGTGATGCTGCATCTGTATCGCAAACTCGGCGCGGACTTTGTCAAACTGCTCGACGGCATGTTCTCCTTCGTCATTTATCACGACGGCGAATTCATTATGGCGCGCGATCCGTTTGGAATCAAACCGTTGTATT
>JAQTWR010000221.1 GCA_028689195.1 Anaerolineales bacterium
CGGGTTGAGTATTCGCACAATTGTGATGTCGGTTGTAAAGTAGAAAGAAAGCAGGCAAGCAAGCGGGCAAGTAATCAACGCCCGCTTGCTTTTTTTTTCATTCCTTGATTCCGCGTATAATCCCGCCTATGAAACAATTTAGAACGTTACTTCTATCCTTGACCTTCTTGGCGCTGTTCTCGCAGGGATTCGCGCAGTCGAATCAACCTGTGGCGCTGGTGATGACTGCCGATGGTCCCATCATGCCGCCGATGCTGGAATATTTCAAACGCGGCGTCGAGACGGCGAATCAGCGCGGCGCGGAAGTTCTCGTCATCGAGTTGAATACCCCCGGCGGAAGCGTGGATGCCATGAAGAAAATCATCCAAGCCATCGGCGCGAGCGATGTGCCGGTGGTCGTCTACGTTTCGCCGCATGACGCGCAGGCGGCGAGCGCGGGTTCGCTGATCACCATGGCTGGACACGCCTCCGCGATGGCGCCGCGCACGATCATCGGCGCAGCCAGCCCTATTGACAGTTCGGGCGCGGATATTCACTCCACGCTGGATAGAAAAATAAAGGAAGACCTCAAAGCCACAGCCCGCGCCCTCGTGGGGCAACGCGGCGCGGATGCCGTCCAACTTGCCGAAGCGATGATTGACGACGCGAAGGCGGTCACCGCCAACGAGGCGCTGACGGCAAAACTGATTGACTTCATCGCAAACGATACGAAAGATTTGCTCGATCATCTGGACGGTTTCAAAGTGGAAGTCAACGGCGAGGCGCGCGCGCTCCGCACAAAGAACATCCGCATCGAGCCGCTTGGGATGAATTTCATCGAGGGACTTCTGTTAATGTTGACCGACCCCAACATTGTGTTTCTGCTGTTGGCGGCGGGCGTGCTGGCGATTCTGATTGAACTCAACACCCCCGGCGGATGGGTGGCGGGCTTCACGGGCGCGGTCTGCATTGCATTGGCGGTGTACGGCATGGGAATTCTGCCCGTCAACTGGTTTGGGTTCATCCTTCTGGTCATCGCTTTTGTTTTATTCATTCTGGATATAAAAGCCGCGGCGCATGGCGCGTTGACTACGGCGGGCGTCGCGTCGTTTATTGTCGGCGCGCTGGTCTTGTTCAACTCGCCGGGGACTCCGCAGTTTCAGCGCGTGTCGGTTCCATTGGTGGTCGGCGCAGGGATTTTCATCGGGCTGCTATTTTTTACGGTGATGATTTTCGCGTTACGCGCCCAGCATGGACGGATTCAAGTCGGGGTGGAATCCCTCATCGGGAAAACAGGAACAGCCCGAAGTTTCGACAAAAGCGCGGGACAAGTCCAACTGGAAAGCGAATTGTGGAGCGCGGAAAAATCTCCCGAGTCAGAATCCATCCGTAAGGGCGACCTTGTTGAAGTTGTCGAAGTGCGCGGATTGAGACTCATTGTTAAAAAATGTAACAGTCACCTTTAAGGTGACTGTTACATAATTGAAGAGGATATTTATAATGGCAGTCACACCTACACGAGATAGGGTATCCACACAAACCGAATCGCGCCCGCAGCGCCGACCCGATTGGATCAAAGTGCGCGCGCCTTCGGGAGAAACCTTTGAGCAGCTGCAAACTTTAATGCGCTCGAAAGAATTGCACACCGTTTGCGAAGAAGCGATGTGCCCCAACCTCGGCGAGTGCTGGGGCAGCGGCACCGCCACGTTTTTGATGCTCGGCGATGTATGTACGCGCACTTGCGCCTTTTGCGACATCAAACACGGACGCCCCGCGTTATTGGATTGGGGCGAAGCGGAGCGCGTGGCGCAGGCTGTGAAGGCGATGAATTTGAAACACGCGGTCATTACGTCGGTGAACCGCGACGAAAGACGCGACGGCGGCGCGCCGATTTTTGCAATGGTGATTCGCCGCATCCGCGAAGTGTTGCCGGGCTGTTCGATTGAAGTGTTGATTCCCGATTTCAAAGGTTCAATCGAAGCGCTGAAAATCGTCATGGACTCGCGCCCCGAAATTTTGAATCATAATGTGGAGACGGTTCCGCGTTTGTTCAAATCCGTTCAGCCGCAGGATAATTATGAATGGGCGGCGGCGACTTTATCGAACGCGAAGAAACTCGACCCCGAAGTGTTGACCAAATCTGGAATCATGCTGGGGCTTGGCGAGACGATGGACGAGGTAAAACAAGTAATGCGCGACCAGAGAAGTTGGGGCGTGGATATTCTCACCATCGGGCAATATTTACAGCCGAGTAAAAAACATCTGGCGATGGAACGTTATTACACAATGGAAGAATTCGCCGAACTGAAAGCCTTCGGCATGGATATTGGTTTCAAGTGGGTCGAGTCGAATCCGCTGGTGAGGTCGTCGTATCACGCGGCGGAGCAAGTCCGCGCGTTGAGCGTAGTGCATCGGAAGTTGTACGGAGAAAAGTAACAATCAAAAACTCCTTGAATCTCATTGAAACAAACAGGCTGCATCTTCGTAAAATCAGCGTTGACGATTCCGCATTTATCCTCGATTTGTTGAATCAGCCTTCGTTCATTCAATTCATCGGCGACCGCGGCGCGCGGACTTTGGGCGACGCGCGCAGATATATTTCGACGCGCATTATCGAAAGTTACGACAAATTTGGTTTCGGGTTGTACCTGACCTCGCTCAAAGAAACTGAAATCCCCATCGGTATTTGCGGACTGGTGAAACGCCCCGCGCTTAAAGACGCGGATATTGGCTTCGCTTTTCTGCCGCAATACTGGTCGCAGGGCTATGCGTTCGAGTCCGCTTCGGCGGTGATGAACTACGCAAGAAACGCGCTGAATATTCAGCGCGTTGTTGGTATCACGACGCCCGACAATCACAGCTCGATCCGCGTGTTGGAGAAACTCGGTCTGCGTTTTGAAGGGATGATTAAATTATTCGGCGAGGAAGAAGAACTTAAATTATTTGGGTAAAAAACAATAACGCGTCGCGCCTCCTTTTGTAGACGCGACGCGTTAACTGAAAAATCTATTTCGCGTCCAACGCCCTGAACCTGTGAATGAAATACACAGCCAGCGCAAATAAGAGAATGGCGTTGGCTTGATGCGTCAGCGCGACGACGATATTGACGTAGGAAAGGATCGTCCATATTCCGAGCGTGATTTGCAACACCACGACGCCGATCAGCCATTGCAATCCGATTTGTATTTCTTTGGGGTAATTCAATTTCTTGACCAGATAATACGCCGCAGGCACGGCGATCAATCCCAGCCACGCCAGCCAGCGATGAATAAAGACGATGGTTTGCGGCGTTTCAAAAAGATTGACCCACGAGTTGAATAAATTGGGCGGAATCCATTTTCCCATCATCAGGGGCCAGGTGTCTGAAACATGACCCGCTTTGAGTCCTGCCGTAAATCCGCCGTAGGAAATTTGGAGGAGCAGCAATCCCATTGACCATGCGGCGAACTTCGAGGGCGTTGACCATTTTGACGGTTTGCTCGTATCGGGGAAACCAAACTTATGACCAAGGGCGGTCCAAAGCGCGAGGGCGAGCAGGGATAACGCGAAGAGCAGGTGAATCGTCAAGCGGAAGTGACTCACGGCGGGGCGGTCAATTAATCCGCTGTAAACCATGTACCAGCCCATGAAGGCTTGTCCGATGAAAAGCGCCCCCATCACAAAATACACGCCGAACTCTTTGAAGGGAATCATTTTTTTGAAGAGGAAATAGAACACGGGAATGGCGTAGAAAAAGCCCGCGAGCCGCGCAACGAGACGGTGAATCCATTCCATGTAGAAAATGATTTTATACCCTTCGAGCGTCATGCCCGAATTGATTTTTTGAAATTCCGGGGTGAGTTGGTATTTGGCGAATTCATCCACCCACGCTTGTTGACCGATGGGCGGAACGACGCCGCTGATGGGATTCCATTCGACGATAGAAAGCCCGGAGCGGGTAAGGCGGACAAATCCGCCGAAGACGACGAGAAACGCCACGACGAAGACGAAGACGTAAAGCCATTTCATCACGGCTGTATTTTGAGTTTTTGGCATGTTGTTCTCTCCAAATTTGGGATGACGCGGATTATAGCATGTGAGCTATAGGACAAAAATATCCGCCTGCGCGGGCGGATATTTTTATAGCGCGATATTTACTACAGCGTAAATTAAGTCTTTTTGTTTTTTCTCTTGCCAATGTCATTCCGAGCGGAGCGAGGAATCTTTACGATAGTCTCAAAGACCCTTCGCTAACGCTCAGGGCGACAACTTGACGGGGATTTGAGAAGTTTCAATTACTTTCTTTACGGTGTATTTATGTCGCGCCGCGAATTCGTCAGCCGTTTTGCATTTGCAGCAGGAGATGGCGATAATCGTTCACGTTTGGCGGATTCATCATCACAATTTGGTTGATGACCTCCAGCGCGCCTTTTTTGTCGCCCGATTGCACGAGGACGTCGCCAAGCGCATCCAACATATTCACGGCTTCTTCCATGCGCCCCGCTTGATGCAGGCGCGCGGCGAGTACGCGCTTGAGAATAGGTTGGTCGTCTTCTTTAATCATCTCTTCGAGGAAGGGAATCGCGTCTCCGCTTTTGCGCTGGCTTTCGAGATGCGCGATGTAATTATCGAGTTCGTTCATGGCTTTGTCGGTTTGCGCCATGCGTAAGTTGAGTTCGATCAATTGCTTTCGCACCAATTGGTCGTCGGGCGTGAGCGAGCGGAGTTGCTCGTAAACGCGCAGGGCTTGTTTCCAATCCAAACGCTGCAAGTCAATATCTGCCATGCGATGAAGGATATGCGCGTTCCAGTCATGGCTGGCGCTGCCCTGTTGAATGACGCGCAGCGCGGTGGTATAGGTTTTACGCGCCATATCCAACTCGGCGAGGCGGTGATAGATGGCGGCGAGTTCGAGATATTCGCGCACGGCGTCGTCCACCTGCCCGCGCGCCACGAGTTGGTCAATCAAACGGTTGCGCGAGCCAAGGTCCATTGGCGCAAGTTGGATAATGCGTTTCAGTAATTTCGTCGCCTGCGCCGCCTCGCCGCGCACGCTGTAGGAATGCGCTACAACGCTGAATTTTGCGATGGCGTCTTGCGTGTGACCTTCCTGCACGAGCAGGTCGCCCATCACAATATGCAGGGGCAGATAGGTCGGCGCGTACTGCACCGCGCCGTAGGCTTCGTCCATCGCGGAGCGCAGGCTGCCCATCCGCGCCAGTTGATTGATGCGCGACATCGAATCAAGCACGGAACTGGACTGCGCCTGCAAGATCACATCCGCGACGGGCATGAGCGTATCTTCGGTCTCTTGCTTGGGCATTTGCTCGCGCGCTTTGTGCAGGCGTTCGCGCCAGTCGGGGCGCATCAACAAGCCGTGAATATTCTCGCAGATTTTACGCAGCGCGGATTCGTCCTCTTGCGTTTGCTGCGCTTCAATCAGGGGTTCGTATTGCTGGCTCACCTCGTCCTCTTTATCGGCGGGGGCGGGGTCGGCG
>JAQTWR010000222.1 GCA_028689195.1 Anaerolineales bacterium
CCCGAAACCGCCAAGTCAATCACATCCTGTTTTTCAGGAGTCTGGCTGCCAAAGAAAAAATACGGGCGGTCAATAAAAGTTCCGTCTTTTCCAGTATATACCCAAACCGCGCGCGAGAGCGCGTCCAACACATAGAGATTGCCGCCGTCCATCGTAAAGGCGGTTACGCGCCCCCAGTTGGTGTCGGGCGTCGGCAGGGGAATGGCTTGCGCCACTTGCCCCGGCGCGCAATATAACAAATTCCCCGCCGCGTCAATGCCAAGCAGCGTGGCGTTATTCAAGTTCAAACTCGGCAAAGTTAAAATATCCGTCAGCGGACCGACGGTGAAGTCTCCGTAATTATTGGGCTTGCAATTGAAGGTCGTATCTATTTGAAATCCGCGCCCGTTATTGGTCGGCAGCGCGCGCAGGACTTCTCCTTTTGCGGCGTCGAGCAAATACAAATCTGTGTCGCTTGCCGCCATGCGGCTGATTTCAATTCCCAAGTTGCTGCTGAACGCGGGACTGAACTGCATCCGCGTAATGCCCAGCAGTTTATCGAGGTTATCTTCCGCCTCTTTTGGCAGCGTCATGGTCTCGGCGGTTTGGCGGTGCGATTCGGCAATATCTACGTTCAGCAAAACGTTTTCCCATGACTTGCGCTGCGCGATGGGGTCGGTCAACCCAACGGCTTGATCGCGCATGACTTGCGCCTGCCTGAAGTAGGCTTCATATTGCTGGCTGCGCCCGTAACGCAAATAGACCACGCTTGCAATCGTCACAACAATCAGCGGGATTAGCACGGTCATAAAAACCATCATCGTCGTCGAAAGCGAGACGGTATCTTCAGCCTGGGTATTCGGCAGCAAACGCGGAAGGAAGACCTTCAATCGCTCGCCGATGGATGCGCTGACGCGCCGCGCCGCCTGAATTGTAGACGCGACCATCTTCGCGGCTTTACGCGCCTGTTCGGAGGTTTCGCGCCGCGCCCTGATTTTTTTCGGCGCCTCGGGCTTTTCCTCTTGCGGCTCTTCCCGCTTTGTCTCTTCTTTTATTTCTTCGATTTGCGGAGGTAACGCGCCGGTCGTGGGTTTGTTGATGCGCGGAATTGACGGAGGAAAATCGCGCGCGGCGCTGCGCGGCAAACTCGCTGCTGGATTTGTCTGCTGCGGGCGCGATTCGGTTTGCGGCGGCGCGTACGCGGCTGGCTGGACAATATGCGCGGATGGCGGAGTCGCTTCGGGCATAGAATCCGTTTCGCTGCGTTGCGTCAAATTGGCGGTAGGGGAAGGGCGCGGCGCGACGTCTTCTTTTTTTATTTCTTCCGTCCCGCTCAGTAGATTCAAAATTCCAGCGCCTTCTTTTGCCTGCATTAACACGGCGTTCAAATCGGCGCGCGTAGATGTGACCAGACGGCGGCGCGTCGCATCTAACGAAGACGGCGTCGCGTCGGTGAGTATGGGATACCATTCGCTGGGCGCTCTTCCAAAAAAGAGCAGGCGGTCGCTCGCGCTTAAAGTCGCTTGGGCGTAATGAACGCTCGCCGATTGACTCGCGCCGAGTCCCTTGCCTGAAGCCAGCGGCTCGTGAATGTGCCGCGCTTCATTCTCGCCAAACAAAACGATGTGCGCGGGACCGCTCAACGAAAACGTGACTTGAGAATCGCGCAGCGCGGCAAGCGTCAGCCATCCCACCGCGTATTGACCTTGCGCGCTGGTGCTCATGTTTCGTTGAAGCAGCGCGGCGTTTGCAAATTCGGCGGCGGCGCGCAAAGCCGTAGTCAACGCGCCCGGCGTTTGATAAAACATGTCCGCCGCGTCTTGCGCCGTTTGGTTATATTCGCCCGTCGAGAAAACGGAATTGCCCGCAAGCAATAAATATACGATCAATCTGTCGCGCTCGCGTCCGCGCGCCGCGTTGGGCGGGGGCGTTAACGCAAGCAAGCCGGGCAGGTTCGCGGCGTCCTGTCCGTTGATTCGATAAAGCGGCGTAAGGGTAATGTCAAGCGGCATGTAAGAATAAACCTTGATCTGTTATCAAAATACGACATCATTATACTGGTAAAATTCAACCCCTATGAACTATACGATTCACAAAGATTTTTCTGAAATTAATTCCCAAGAGTGGAACGACCTCTTAAAAGAATCCATCACGAATACGCCTTTTTTGCGCTATGAATATCAACGTGCATGGTGGGGGCATCGCGGCGGCGGCGAGTGGAAAGACGCGCAACTCGTTTTAATCAGCGCGCGCGAAGACGAAAAACTTGTCGGCGTCGCGCCGCTCTTCATCGCGGAATATGAAAATCAACCTGCGCTGCTTTTAGTGGGCAGCATCGAAATTTCAGATTATCTCGACGTCATTACGCGGATGAACGACCACGCGCGATTTATCTCCGGCTTGCTGGATTTTATCTCCGCCGAAAATTTGCCCAACCTTGATTGGTACAACCTCCCCGATACCTCCGCGACTCTAGCCGCCCTTCAATCTGAATCAACAAAACGGAATTGGTCATACCATCAAGAGACATATCGCCCAACGCCGCGCATTCCCTTGAATTGCGGCTTCGACGAATATCTCGCCCGCGTCGAGAAAAAACAGCGTCACGAAATCCGCCGCAAAACGCGCCGCGCCGAAGAAAGCGGACGCGGCGTGCGTTGGCATATCTCCGCCATGCAGGATGTTGAATCGGAAATTGATTCGTTTTTGCATCTCATGGAACAAGACGCCAACAAAGCGAATTTTTTGCGCGACCCTATGCGCGCTCAAATGCGCGAGGTGATCCGCGCGGCGCACGAAAATGGCTGGCTGTGGCTCGCTTTCCTCGAAGCGGATGGTCAGCGCGTCGCCGCCGCGCTCAACTTCGACTATGACAATAAATTATGGGGTTATAACGCCGGCGTCAACCGTGATTTTATGGACCTTTCTCCGGGCTGGGTTTTGCTCGGCTATACCCTGCAATGGTGTTGCGAAAACAACCGCGCCGAGTTTGACTTTATGCGCGGCGACGAGGAATATAAATATCGCTTTGGCGCGGTTAATCAATACGTCATGCGTGCAAGGGTTTCCCAACCTGCGACATAAATGTCGCGTTACGAAAATTTTATTGACGACTCTCATCCCTTCATGGTATTATTTGTCCGCTAAAAAACCAGCCGTCTATGGCTGGATTTGTTTCGTAGTAGAAGAAAAGGAGTAAGCTTATCAGCGCCAACGAATTTCGAGTAAATGAGGGCATCCGCGTTGCGGAAGTTCGCCTAATCGGTCCAGATGGAGGCAATGTCGGCGTAGTTCCGACTCGTCAGGCTTTGCAAATTGCCCGCGACGCCGAAATGGACCTTGTAGAAGTTTCGCCGGGGGCAACCCCTCCCGTTTGCCGCGTAATGGATTTTGGGAAATTCATCTACGAAAAAGCAAAGAAAGAGCGCGAAGCAAAAAAGGCTCAGACCAAGATCGAAATTAAGGAAATCCGCTTGCGTCCGAAAACGAATGGAGCGCATCGCGATTTCAAGGTGGACGACGCCCGCCGCTGGCTCGGTCAGGGACATAAAGTCCGCGTTACCGTCAAATTTCGCGGGCGCGAAATGGACTATCCCGAAATTGCGCTTGAAGATTTGAAAGAGATCGTCCATGACTTGAGCGATATTGCCGTCGTGGAAGCCGCGCCGCAAATGGAAGGGCGCACCATGCTCGTCATATTGGCTCCCGCCAAGAGCGCGGTAAAAAAGAAGGATAAAAGCGAACAGTCCGAACCTAAGACTGAAGCCCAATCAAGTTGATAGCCTGCGGAATATTCGCAGTTAAATTTTCGAAAGGAGTAACAGCAATGCCTCGCAAAGCAACGAAGACTGGTAAATTCAAGCTGAAGACGCATAAAGCGACGTCCAAAAGATTTCGCTTAACCGGCTCCGGCGTTCTTGTGCGAACCAAAGGCGGAAAAAGCCATTTGCGCCGCCGCACATCAGACCGCACAAAGGCTTTATTGAGCGAAACGATTGTCGTAAAAGGTCGCAAGTTCATCAAGCGGATTAAACGCTTAGCCCCAAACATGGAATAGTTCGCTATTCCGTTAGTCGCCGAATTTTTATTTGCGGCTTTCGGGTGTACGCAACTGGCATCGCCTATAGCGTGCCGACGCCCGCGAGTTTGCAGGAGGTATAAGAAATGCGCGTAAAAGGAGGCCCGCAAGGGCATCTACGTCACAAGAAAATTTTGAAGATCACAAAGGGTCAGCGCGGTTCGAAGAGCACATTGTTCAGACGCGCTAACGAAGCCATGCTGAAAAGCCTCTGGTACGCTACCCGTGATCGCCGCGTCCGCAAGCGCGATCTTCGCAAGTTATGGATCGCCCGTATCAACGCTGCGGCTCGCCTCAACGGCACAACCTACAGCAAGTTGGTCTCGGCGCTCAAAAAAGCCAGCATCGAACTGAATCGCAAGATGCTCGCAGACTTGGCAGTCCGCAACCCGCAGGCATTCGCCGCTGTAGTTGCAAAAACAAAGTAAACATCTAGGTCGCGCTCAAAGCGCGACCTACTTTTTTAATGTACAATATCGGCATGAGCAAAATTCTTGCGGAAAAAAAACTTGCCGATAAATTTACAATACAACTTGCCCAGGGCGATCTTACGCTCGAGCAAACCGACGCCATTGTGAATGCCGCCAACGAATATTTAGATCACGGCGGCGGCGTGGCGTTTTCTATCGTTCAGCGCGGCGGGGACGTGATTCAGGAAGAAAGCGGCGCGTGGGTGAAAAAGCATGGTTTGGTTTCTCATGCGCGCCCAGCGTGGACTTCGGGCGGGGCGCTGCCCGCGAAGTTTGTCATCCACGCGGTTGGACCTGTGTGGGGAGACGGCGACGAAGATGCGAAACTGCGCGACGCGGTTTACAGTTCACTGCGCGTCGCGGACGAATTGAAGTTGGAATCTATTTCCATGCCCGCTATTTCAACGGGAATCTTCGGCTTTCCAAAAGACCGCGCCGCGCGGATTATGCTCGATACGATTAATAAATATTTTGAAAAAGAAAAATCAAATTTGAAGATTGTCCGCGTTACGCTGTTCGATGACGCGACCGTCAACGCATTTAATAAAGTTTGGGAAGAAGTCAACGCGTGATTACTTCGGCGCAGAATCCAAAAATAAAATTAATCCGCGCATTGCAGGGACGCGCAAAAGAACGCCGCGATGCAGGCGCGTTTTTAGCGGAAGGCGTGCGTTTGATTGAAGATGCGCTTCTGGCAAATTGGTCGTTTCGATTTGTTTTTTATGACGAGACATTGAGCGAAAGGGGAAAGTTGCAGGTCGAAAGTCTAAGGTCGCGCGGGGTTGAGGCGGAAGAAATATCCGCGAGTTTGATGAAATCGTCGAGCGATACCGAAACTCCGCAGGGAATCATCGCTGTCTTAAACGACTCGCGCCTCGCGATTCCCGAATCTCCAAATTTCATCCTCATCCCCGATCAAATCCGCGACC